>NZ_JBEZVK010000005.1:0-199302 GCF_040636955.1 Streptomyces sp. NPDC032472 | reverse complement strand
CGACACCGGCGCCCAGGGCAGCCAGGGGACCCAGGGTTTCCAGGGTTTCCAGGGCGGTACTGGTGCACAGGGCAGCCAAGGGGCTGCGGGCGCGCAGGGTGCCCAGGGCAGCACCGGCGCGCAAGGCAGTCAGGGCGGCGTCGGCGCGCAGGGCACACAAGGCAGCCAGGGTTTCCAGGGCGACACCGGCGCCCAGGGCAGCCAGGGGACCCAGGGTTTCCAGGGTTTCCAGGGCGGTACTGGTGCACAGGGCAGCCAAGGGGCTGCGGGCGCGCAAGGCGTCCAGGGCAGCACCGGCGCGCAAGGCAGTCAGGGCGGCGTCGGCGCGCAGGGAAGCCAGGGCAATCAGGGCTTCCAGGGTGGAGCTGGAGCCCAGGGCACCCAGGGCTTCCAGGGTTTCCAGGGTTTCCAGGGCGGTACTGGTGCACAGGGCACCCAAGGAGCTGTGGGCGCGCAAGGCGTTCAGGGCAGCACCGGCGCGCAAGGCAGCCAGGGCAACGTCGGTCCGCAGGGCGCGCAGGGGTTCCAGGGCGGTGCCGGTGCCCAGGGAAGTCAGGGCGGCCCCGGTGCGCAGGGCACTCAGGGATTCCAAGGCCACCAGGGATTCCAAGGCAACCAGGGCTTCCAAGGGGTCCAGGGCGCGAGTCCCGGGGCGCAGAGCACGGTCGTCTCCAACAGCGGCACAGGCCAATCCACGGTCTTTTGCCCCGCTGGTAAATTCGCCGTCGGCGGCGGCTACCAGACCACGTCGGTCGTCGGCCTCCAGATGCTCAGCAGCCGTCCTGTCGGGGGTTCCCCCGCTACTGGCTGGCAGGCCACCTCCAACGGCGTGGGCACAGTCACCGTCTACGCGGTATGCGCGCCGTGAACCCCCGCACCGTGAACTCTCCTGACCAGCCGGCCGGCGCACACGGCCGCACTGGTCAACGACGTCCGCGAGCATCGTCCGTGCAGCCGACGGTGCTTGCCCCTGCCGCCCGGCTCAGTCGCGTCACCGGATCGGCGAGGTAGCCCCCCGTGAAAACGCGGATCGCACTGTGGACCGGACTCACCGCGGCAGTCGTGGTCGCCAATGTGGCCACCGGTTGGGTCCACCTGCTCACAGGGGACCCCAAGATCACGTCTTCGACTGCGTCCGGGCCCGAGTCACCTGCGGCCAAGCGTGCCGCGCGGGCGGAGGCACTGCTCCAAGCGGGCATCAAACAGGGCGAGGCCAAGGATTTCCCCGGGGCGACGCATAGCTTCCGACAGGTCCTGGACCTGAACGTGAACCCCGCCGACAAACTCGCCTGGTACAACCTCGGCGTCATCGCCCAGCACGACAACAGGACAGCCGACGCACGCGCGGCTTACGACCACGCCCTCAAGATCGACCCGAATTTCGAATCGGCCCTCTACAACAAGGCGCTTCTGGTCGAGTCGAACCACCCCGACCAGGCCATCGCGATCCTGCGGCACATCGTGGGGGCCGACCCGAAGGCCGCCACGGCCCATCTGCACCTTGGACGGGCCCTGGCGAGGAAGGGCCGGGACAAAGAGGCCAGGGAAGCCTTCGGCCTCGCCGTCCGCGCCGACCCATCGCTTCTACAGTTCGTCCCGGAGGAGTTCCGGGATTCCGCGAGCGCAGCACTGACAGCCACTCAGGTAGGTACCACCGAATGACTTCTTCCCCGACCCCGAGGTTCTCCGTCTTCACCCCCAGCCACCGACCGCGTTTCCTGGACGAATGCCTCGCGACCCTGCAAGCGCAGACCTGCTCCGACTGGGAGTGGATCGTCCTCCTCAACAACGGCGCGCGATGGCGGCCGGAACGCCCCGACGACCGTGTCCGGCTGGAGGTTGCGGACGGCATCCGGGGGGTTGGAGCCGCCAAACGCCGTGCCTGCGAAGTGGCACGCGGTGAGATCCTCGTCGAGCTCGACCACGACGACCTGCTGGCGAAGGACTGCCTGGCGGAACTGGCGAAGGCCTTCGACGAGCATCCCGACGCCGTCTTCGTCTACAGCCACACCGCTCAGATCAC
The DNA here is from genome assembly GCF_040636955.1 of Streptomyces sp. NPDC032472. Lineage (NCBI taxonomy): Bacteria > Bacillati > Actinomycetota > Actinomycetes > Kitasatosporales > Streptomycetaceae > Streptomyces > Streptomyces sp. NPDC032472. The sequence goes on along the minus strand of NZ_JBEZVK010000005.1, from coordinate 197,279 downwards.
CGAGGACGGAAACCGGGACGACACGCGGTTCAACGAGGCGAACGGCTGGCAGTACGAGGAGGTGGACGTCGACGGTCGCCGTCTCCTGCAAGCGATCGCCATGGCGCCGACGCCGCACAACGTGTCTTACATCTGGTACGCCCCCAACCATGTGCGGGCGTTCCGCAGGGACACCTACGAGCAGGTCGGCGGGTACGACGCCACGCGCACGGTGCTGGACGACCAGGACTTGATGTGCCGTCTCTTCCAGGCCGGTGACTTCCACTGCATCCCGCGATGCCTGTACATGCAACGCATGCATCCCGACAACACCCAGCGCGACACCGAGATCAACGCGCACATTCAGCGCGAGACCGTCGCCCTGTACGACAAATACATCGAGCCCAACGCGCTCGCCTGGACCAAGCGGCGCGGGCTGCTCGCACTGGACCTCGGCGCCGCGCACCGCAAGCCGCCCGGCTACCTGGGAGTGGACCAGTACGCACGGGACGGAGTCGACATCATTGCCACGCTGCCCGCACCCCTGGACCTCCCGGACAACTCGGTCGGTCTGCTCAGGGCGGTGGACTTCCTGGAACACGTGCCCGCGAAGGTTCCACTGATCAATGAGCTGTACCGCCTGCTGGCACCTGGCGGCATGCTCCTCACCCTCACTCCCAGCTCCGACGGCCGGGGCGCCTACCAGGACCCGACACATGTCGCCTACTACAACGAGAACTCGTTCTGGTACTACACCGACAATCAGTACCGTGCCTTCGTACCGGAGATCCAGGCCCGGTTCCAGAACTCACGGCTGGTCACCTACTTCCCGACCGACTGGCACGCCCGGAACCAGATCTCTTACGTGGTGGCCAATCTGATCGCGATGAAGGACGGCGCCGAACGCTGCGGCGGTCCCTTGCTGGTGTGACGCCCTGGGTGACGAGGTGCGTGCAGGGAACGCGGTCACCCTTCGGACTCGCCGCGTGAGCGCTGGCGAACCGGAGGGTGATCGCTGGCTCAACTCGAGCATCTCCGCGACGCACCGGGCTCTCTGGATGCGGGTACTACGTCCCCTGGGAAGGAGGCCGTATGCGGACAAGGCCGGCGGCCTGCCTCGTCAGCTCGATCACACCGTCCCGGTGACGGTGGTGAGGGCCAACGCCGATTGATCAGTCCCGGTGCGCTTCGCGGAAGGCCGGCTGTCCGCTTCTGCGAGACGTTCGGCGGGTGACTCGCCTGGTCATGAGCGTGATCGCGGCCCAGGTGATCAACGACTCCGAGTGTTGGATGAGCCGCGTCGGGTAGCGGGGACGTAGTGAGCTGTTTCAGAGTGGCCACTGAGCGGGTGATGCCGGCGGTGTGCGCAACGCACGAGGCTCCCGTGCCGTTGGGGAGGTATTCGAAGTCTCAACCCACAGGCGTAGGAGCCGCGTTGGCTCCGTATTCTGCCGCACTCGACCTGCGTGTTCGGAGCAAGCCAACGGTCTCATCGAGCAGTCCATGGAGGAGTGGGACCGCGCAGCAAGGGCGTGCCGCCCACCCCGTGAGCCAAGTTTGTCCGTGACTGGTCCGGAACAGCCGGTCTGGATTGGGAGAGATGTGGGAGAAGCTGGGAGGAACAGGAAATACCGATATCCGCGTCAAGCGGGTCGCCTCAACGGCGCCTGACGGGCAAAAGCCCGGGTCAGGCGCCGTTTCTCGTGCTCCTAGAAGAAGCCGAGCTTCTTCGGCGAGTACGAGACGAGGAGATTCTTCGTCTGCTGGTAGTGCTCCAGCATCATTTTGTGGGTTTCGCGACCTATGCCGGACTGCTTGTAGCCGCCGAAGGCGGCGTGGGCCGGGTAGGCGTGGTAGCAGTTCGTCCAGACGCGGCCCGCCTGGATGACGCGGCCCGCGCGGTAGGCCGTGTTGATGTCGCGGCTCCACACGCCGGCGCCCAGGCCGTACGCCGTGTCGTTGGCGATGCGGATCGCGTCGTCGAAGTCCTGGAACGAGGTCACCGACACGACCGGGCCGAAGATCTCCTCCTGGAAGATCCGCATGCGGTTGTCGCCCTCGAAGACCGTCGGCTGGACGTAGAAGCCGCCCGCCAGTTCGCCGCCGTGGTCGATCCGCTCGCCGCCCGTGAGGATCTTCGCGCCCTCCTGCCGGCCGATCTCCACGTACGACAGGACCTTCTTCAGCTGCTCCTCCGACGCCTGGGCGCCGATCATCGTGTCCGTGTCCAGCGGGTGTCCGGGCGTGATGAGTTCCGTACGGGCGACGGCCGCGTCGAGGAACTCGCCGTACCGGCCCCGCTCGATCAGGGCGCGCGACGGGCTCGTGCACACCTCGCCCTGGTTCAGGGCGAACATGGTGAAGCCCTCCAGCGCCTTGTCCCGCAGGTCGTCGTCGACGGTCCAGATGTCGTCGAAGAAGAGGTTCGGGCTCTTGCCGCCGAGTTCGAGGGTGACCGGCTTCAGGTGCTCGGCCGCGTACCCCATGATCAGGCGGCCGGTGGAGGTCTCGCCGGTGAACGCGATCTTCGCCACCCGCGGGCTGGACGCCAGCGGCTTGCCCGCCTCCTCGCCGAAGCCGTTGACGACGTTCACCACGCCCGGCGGCAGCAGGTCCGCCACCAGGCCCAGCCAGTAGTGCACCGAGGCCGGGGTCTGCTCGGCGGGCTTGAGCACGACCGTGTTGCCGGCTGCCAGGGCCGGGGCGAGCTTCCACACCGCCATCAGGATCGGGAAGTTCCACGGGATGATCTGGCCGACCACGCCCAGCGGCTCGTGGAAGTGGTAGGCGACGGTGTCGTCGTCGAGCTGGCTGAGCGTGCCCTCCTGGGCGCGCAGGGCGCCCGCGAAGTAGCGGAACTGGTCGATGGCGAGCGGCAGGTCGGCGGCGAGGGTCTCGCGGATCGGCTTGCCGTTCTCCCAGCTCTCCGCGACGGCCAGGGCCTCCAGGTTCTGCTCCATCCGCTCCGCGATGCGCAGCAGGATCGCCGACCGGTCCGCGGCCGACGTCCGGGCCCAGGCGGGCGCGGCCGCGTGCGCCGCGTCCAGCGCCCGTTCCACGTCCTCGGCCGTGCCGCGGGCCACCTCGGTGAACGCCTGGCCGTTCACGGGGGAGAGGTCGACGAACCAGCCACCGCGGGCGGCTTCGACGTACTCGCCGCCGATGAAGTGGCCGTAGCGGGACGCGTACGACATCAGCGCGCCCTCGGTTCCGGGCGCAGCGTAGCGGGCCATGGTGTCCTCCCCTTGCCGGGCGCGGGCCGCCGTCGGCCCGCGCTCGTCGGCGAGGTTAGGAGCGGGCAGGTTGCGGATAGGTTGCATGCCGGGACGGCCGGGACGGCCGGGACGGCCGGGTCTGCCGGGGCGTGCCCAGTTCGCTGTCCAGTGCCCGTACGCGGGCCAGCGCGGCCGGGCGGTCCGCAGGCGGCAGGGCCGCCGCCAGCGCCCGCCACACCGCCGGGTCGTCCGCGCCCCACGGCGCGCACACCCAGTCGGTCAGCAGCCCCACGTCCGCGCGGGCGATCACGGCGGCCCGGGCCTGGTCCTCGATCCGGCGCCGGAGGCGGACGATGCCGGGTGCGGTGGAGCCGGGGAGCAGCGGGCCCGCGTAGTGGTGGAGCGCGGCGGACACCGCCCCGGATGCCAGGTGCCGGGTCACGGTGGTGAAGTCCGCCTCCAGCGGAGCGGCCGTGCGGTAGGGGCGGGAGAGCGGGGCGCGGGCGCCCAACAGCCCGCGCAGCCGTGCCATTTCGGCGCGCAACGTCACCGGTGACACCGATTCGTCCTCGTAGAGCTCGATCGCCAGCTCTTCGCCGGCCAGGCCCTCGGGGTGGTGTGCGAGGAGGGCCATGATCTCGCTGTGCCGCCGTCCCAGGCGGGTGCGCGTGCCGCCGTCCGTGACGAGCAGCGCCTCGTCCTGGCCGAGGGCGCTCAGGGTGTGGGCGCCGGCCGGGACGCGGGGTAAGGGGTGCAGCAGCGCCAGGTGGGATTCCGCCGCCCGGGCCACCGCCTGTACGAACGCCAGGGAGTGGGGGTGGGCCAGGCCGTCGCCGCCGGTGATGTCCACCGCCCCCAGCACCCGGCCGGTGCGGGGATCGCGCACCGGGGCCGCCGCGCAGGTCCAGGAGTGCACCCGCCGGCTGAAGTGCTCGGCCCCGAAGACCTGCACCGGCTCCCCGACGGCGACCGCCGTGCCGGGGGCGTTGGTGCCCATCGCGGTCTCCGCCCAGCGCGCACCCGGCACGAAGCCGAGCCGCTCGGCCCGCCGCAGGGTGGCGTGCTCGCCCTCCACCCACAGCAGGCTGCCCCGCGCGTCGCACACCGCCAGCAGGTGCGAGCCGTGCGCCGCGAACGCCCCGACGAGGTCCCGGAAGAGCGGCATCACCCGGGCCAGCGGATGCCGGTCGCGGTACGAGCGCAGCTCCGCCCCGGCCAGGTCCACCTCGGGGGCGCACTCGGGGCTGACGCGGGCCCGGGCGCAGCGCCGCCAGGACCTCGCGATCACCGCCCGGACCGGCGCCTCGACCCGCCCGTCCCGGGTGAACGCGGCGTGCGCCCGGCGCAGGACGCGCGTGCGCTCGGCGGGGTCGGCCCCGCCCGGCAGTGCCACCGGCGGATCGTCCATGTCAGCCTCCCGTGGTCCCGCGGTGCCGGAGCGCCCCATGGTCGTCCCGGGCACGGGCCGCGACAAGCGCCCCACCGGCCACGAACGGTGCCGAAACGCCGTCGGCGGGAACGCGCCGGGCCGGCGGCGCGTTGGGAAGGGCAGTGGCCGTCGACAGATGGAGTGGAGGTCCGCTGATGTCCCCACGTGCGGTGATCGCGGTGGCCGGGATCCCGGCAGCCCTGCTGCTGTTCTGGCTGGTCGGGTTCTGGGCGGGCCTGCTGGTCCTGATCGGCGTGCCGACGGCCGCCTACCTGCTGCTGGATCCCTCCCAGCGGCGCCGCCTGCGGGGGATATCCCGCAAGCAGCTCGGCCGCTGAGGGCCTGCGCCCCGGCGCCGGCGCGGTGCGGGGCGGTGCGGGATCAGTAGTAGTCCCGCATCAGCTCGGTGGCCCACTCCGGCTGCCTGTGCTCGCCCCGGGGGCCGAACTCCGCCATGTACGGCTTGAGGTCCAGGACCGGTGTCCCGTCCACCGCGTCCAGGCCCTCCACGTGCACGTCCAGCCCTTCCACCTTCAGGATCCGGCACCGCGACAGGCCCAGCCGGTTCGGCCGGTTCTTGCCGCGCTGGGCGAAGATGCCGACCAGCGGCCAGTCCGGGTTGCCCCGCGGTCGCCTGGCTCCCGTCTCGACCTTCTCCGCCGGAACCCGGTCGAAGTGGTACACCACCTCGACGTGGGAGAAGGCTTCCAGCCCGTACAGCGCCTCCGGGCCGAACCGGTCCGCGTCCAGCCGGATCACGGCCGTCTCCCGCCCCCAGTCGTCGTCGGCCACCTCGGTGCGACCGCCCACCACCAGGGCCACCGGCTGCGACTCCACCACCATGACGTCTCCTCCCCGTTGTCCGCTCAGATGATGATCATGCCGGGCGGACGGCGACGCGGTCCAGGGCCGAGAGCAGCCCCGGAAGCTCCGGAAGCCCCTGCTCCCCGCCCTTCGGGACGGACAGCACCTCGCCCGGCTCCTCGTCCAGCAGGACGAAGGCCGGCCCGTCCGTACGCGCCACCAGCGACCAGCCGGGCCCGTCGACGCGGAGCGTCCGCGCGCCCTCCCCGGCGAAGGAGGACCGCACCCGGCCCGGCGGCGGGGGCGTGCGCGTGTACTCCAGCGCCTGGGCGAGCGCCCGCGCCAGCCCGGGATGCGCCGCGGCCGCCGCCCCGCCGTCCGTCGCGACCCGCTCGCGCCAGTCGGACCACTCCCGGGCGACCTGGTCCGCGCCCATCCGCCGCTGCACCGCACCCCAGGCCTCGGCCGACGGCGGGGCCAGCGGCACCCGCCCCGTGCCGTCAGCGCCCTGCTCCGGATCGTGCGGCTCGGGGATCCCCGGGGCGGCCACCGACAGCTCCAGCGGCCAGCCCGCCAGCGAGACCACGATGGTCCGCTCGTCGGGCGAGAGGTCGTACTCCATCCCGCAGTCCCACGAGGCGATGGCCGCGGCGACGAGCGAGACGTCGTCCACGACGACCGTCCAGCGGGCGCCCTCCTCGTCCTGGCCCAGGACCAGACCGTAGCCCCCCGGCGACGGCGGGACGCCGAGCAGCGAGCAGGCCTGCGGGAAGTCGTCGCCGAGCACGCCAGGGAACTGCGCGGGGGTCAGCAGTACGGCGGTCAGCACGTAGAGCGAACCGCCCCCCTCCTCATCGGACACGTGGCCTCCCGGTGCTCTCTGTCGTCGGCGTGCGCGCACCCTAACCAGTGAGTAGCCACGACGTCGAGAGGCTTCCTGCGCCGACCTGCGCCTCCGGCCCCCGGCGTCAGTCGCCCGTCGCCAGCCGGACGGCGGTTTCGAGCAGGAGGGCGTGGACGAAGGCCTGGGGCAGGTTGCCGCGCAGCTGGCGCTGGGTGACGTCGAACTCCTCCGCGTACAGCCCGGGGGGCCCGCAGGCCGCGCGGTTGCGTTCGAACCAGCGCGCGGCCTCGACCGCCTGCCCCAGCCGGTGGTGGGACAGGGCGACCAGGAACCCGCACAGCAGGAACGCGCCCTCGGAATCCGCCAGGGGCCGCTCGTCGTGCCGGAAGCGGTAGCAGTAGTGGTCCTGGGCGAGCTCCGCCAGGACGGCGTCGAGCGTGGCGCGGCTGCGCGGGTCCTCGGCCGGCACGGCCCCGCGCAGGGCCGGCAGCAGCAGCGCCGCGTCCACGCCCGCGTCGGTCGGCGAGCGCTGCCAGCGGCCGTCGGGGTGCAGGCAGCAGGCGGCGGCCTCCGCGGTGATGCGGTCGGCGAGGGCCTCCCAGCCGGCCGCGAGGCCGCGGCTCGCCGGGGGAAGCGCCGCGGCCATCGTGCGGAGCCCGGCCGCGCAGATCAGCCGGCTGTGCGTCCAGTGGTCGGGACGGAGCTCCCAGATGCCGGAGTCCGCGCGGGTGTGGCGGGCGGCGATCGCCTCGGCCGCCGCCCGGGCGGCCCGCCAGCCGTCCGCGTCCAGCCGGTCGTGGCGGGCGGCGGCCGCGAACAGCAGCAGGGCCTCGCCGAAGCAGTCGAGCTGGAACTGGCGGTCGACCCGGTTGCCGATGACGTCGAAACCGCCCGGGTATCCCGGCAGGTCCAGCCGCTTCGGGGCCGGGACGGCGCCGCCGTCGACGGTGCAGGCGGGCGGCAGGTCCGGGCCGTGTTCGAGCAGGCGCGCCGCGACGAACCGTACGGAGTCCTCCAGCAGCGGGTGCGCCCCGGCCGCGGCGGCGGCCTGGCCGACGTAGCACTGGTCGCGGATCCACACGTACCGGTAGTCGTAGTTGCGGCCCTGCTCGGCGCGTTCGGGGAGGCTGGTGGTGGCCGCTGCCACCGTGCCGCCGCCCGGGGCGGTCATCGCGCGCAGGACGGTGTACGCGTGGCGGGCGTCCGGCGGCCCGGGCACGGCGGAGAGGCCGGGCAGGTGCGCCTGCCAGCCCGCCTCGGTGGCCCGCCACAGCAGGTCGGCCGGCTCGCACCGGTCCAGCGGGTGTTCGGCGAGCTCCAGTACGAGGTCCTGGCGGGCACCCGGCTCCAGGCGCAGCCGCGCCCGCAGTTCCGGAAGGCCGTCGGCCGTGCCGATCCGCGCGTCCGGCAGACCGCTCCAGCGCATGCGCAGGCGGTTTCCGGCCCGGGCCGTCCAGCAGCCGTCCTCCCCGAGCACGGGATCGGCCGTCCGCTGCCCGCCGAAGCCCGGGGCGACCTGGAGCCGCACCGTCAGCTCGGCCGGTCCGTCGACCGCCTCGATCCGGCGCAGCAGCACGGCGCGGTGCCGGTCTCCGGGGTACGCCAGGGCCTCCCGGCACTGGACGATGCCCGTGCGGGTCACCCAGCGGCTGCGCCAGATCAGACTGCCGGGCTCGTAGGAGCCGCCCCACACATACGGTCCGGCGGGGGTGACGGTGTACCAGCCGGGGCCGCCGATCAGTGCGGCGAAGACGGCGTCGTCATGCCAGGCCGGCGCGCACATCCACACGATCTCGCCGCGCGGGCCGACGAGGGCTCCGCGCCGGCCGTCGGCGAGCAGGGCGTAGTCGCGCAACGCGTGCGGTTCGGGGGCGTCCTGCGATGCCAAGGGGGTCTCCTTCCCGGTCGTGCGGGGGGTGCCCGCCGACCCGCGGGGCAGTCAGGTCGGCCCGCGCTGGGCCGAGCACGCTGCCCGCGGCGCGGCTCACGGATCGGGGCTCCGCCCCGGACCCCGCGCCTCAAACGCCGGCGAGGCTGAATTTTCGCCGGGCGGGGCCGGACCTCCGACGGGCGGACCTGGAGTCCCGCCGGGCAAGGCTGGATTTTCCCCGGGCGGGGCCGTAATCGGCGCGCAGCGGCACAACCCAGTCCGCGCGGCGTTTGAGCGCACCGGGCGCGAAGCGTCCGGGTCTTTCGGCTCCGCCGGGGCGGCCGGTCCGGCTTCGGTGCCGGCCGGTCGGAGGGAGGCCGCCCGGCCGGGGCCGCCGCCCTCGCCGCCGGCCCGTCGGCCGTAGCGGGCGAGAATCTCCGGTCGGGGGGTCAGGCCGAGGCCCGGGGTGTCGGCGGCGGGTCGGAGTTCGCCGCCCGCGGGGTCGAGGGCCCCCTCGAAGAGCAGGCCTTCGATGCGCACGTGGTCGTGGAACCACTCCACGTGCCGGAGGTTGGGCAGCGCGGCCGCCGCATGGGCGTGGACGTGCGGGGCGCAGTGCGCGGAGAGCTCCAGCCCGTGCGCCTGCGCCAGCGCCCCCGCGCGCAGCCAGACGGTGAGCCCGCCGCACCGGGTGGCATCGGCCTGGAGGCAGTCGACGACGGGCGCCATGGCGGCGAAGTACGGCAGTGTGAAACCGTACTCGCCCGCGGCCACTTCCGCGCCGGTGGATGCCCGGACCCGGGCCAGTCCCGGCAGGTCGTCGGAGGAGACCGGCTCCTCGTACCACCGGACGTCGAACTCGCGGAAGCGTTCGGCGACCCGGATCGCCTGCTTGGCGGTGTAGGCGCCGTTGGCGTCGACGTAGAGCTCCGTGCCGGGGCCCACGGTCTCGCGGGCCTGCCGGATCCGGGCCAGGTCCCGGTCCTCCCGGGTGCCCCACGCCTCGCCGATCTTGATCTTGACGCGTGCAATCCCCTCGTCCACGGCCCATCCGTACAGCTGCCGCTCCAGTTGCCCCTCGTCGTAGCAGGTGAAGCCGCCGCTGCCGTAGACCGGGACGCCGGTCCGGGCGCGGCCGAACAGGTCGGCCAGCGGCACGCCCAGCAGCCGCGCCTTGAGGTCCCACAGGGCGATGTCGACGGCGGACAGGGCGTAGCCGCCGATGCCGGGGCGGGCGGCGTTGCGCAGGGCACGGTGCATGGCCTCGTTGGCGGCCGGGACGTCGAAGGCGCTGCGCCCGGTGACCTGTTCGGCCAGCAGCTCGGTGACGACACCCGCAGCGGCCGCGGCGCCGTACGTCCACCCGAGGCCCCGGTGGTCCCCGGCGGCCGCCTCGACCAGGACCATGGTGGTCGAGTCCCAGGACGCGGTCCCGTCGGCCTCCGGGGCGTCGGTCGGGAAGTCGAGGACCCGCACGTGCAGGGCTTCGACGACCGGAGCCGGCCCGCGCGTCATGCCGGTCATGACGCCCCTTCGGCCTCGGCCTCGGCCTCGGCCTCTTCCCCGCCCCCGCCCCCGTCCTCGGCCGCGTGCTGGGCGGCCTCGCGGGCGTACTGCAGGAAGTCGGACCCCGCCAGCGCGGTCAGCGTGGCCGCGGCGAGCCGGGTGGCGCGGGGGGCGAAGACCGAGCCGCCGGTCAGCGCGGTCGCGATCCACAGCCCGGTGCAGAACGGGCAGCCGAGCAGTTCACCCAGCGCCTTGCGGGCGCCGCTCCCGCGGACCTCCTCGTCCAGTTCGGCGGGCGCGGAGGTGCCCCGGAAGCGGGTGAAGGGCATCCGCAGCGGGCTGGTGACGGGGTCCTTGGCGAGGAGCCGGGCCACCTGGTGGGTGGCGACCGCGTGCAGGGCGATGTCGCGGAAGGACGGGTCGGGCAGTCGGCGCCCGGTGGCGCGCGCGGCGCCCGCGAGGGCGAGGACGGTGGCGGCGTAGACGCCCATGGCACCGGTGTAGGCCGCGAGCGGGCGGTCCTCGCCGGCGGAGTGGCTGCGGGCCTCCTCGTCGAGCCGCTCGCGGATGGTGCTCCAGGCGTGCTGTGCGGTGGTCACGGGCTCCTCCTGACGTCGCGTCGGGCGGCGCGGGCGACGGTGGCAGCCCCGGCCGCCGTGCCGATCAGCCCGCCCAGGACTCCGGCGGCGACCGCGCGGGCGGGCCCGGGCCGCGGCCGGGGCCGCGGGGCGGCCTTCTCGGGGCGGTCGGCGGGCAGCGGCCCGTCCAGGGTGAGGGCGAGCGCCTCGGCCAGGTGCAGGGCCCGCCGCCCGGTGCCGGCCTGCTCGATCTGGGTGCGGCAGCTGAACCCGTCCGCCAGGACGAGGGCGCTCGGGGCGGTGGCGCGGACGGCCGGCAGGACGCCCTGCTCGGCGATGGCCAGCGACAGGTCGTAGTGCCCGCGCTCGAAGCCGAAGTTCCCGGCCAGCCCGCAGCAGCCGGCGTCCAGGACGTCGGCGTCGAGGCCGGCGCGGCGCATCAGTTCGCGGTCCGCGTCGAAGCCGAGGACGGCGTGCTGGTGGCAGTGGGTCTGCACGGTCGCCGCCCGGGCGGCCCGCGGCGGCCGCCAGCCGTGGGGGGCGTGGTGGACGAGCTGCTCGGCGAACGTACGGGTCCGCTCGGCCAGCCGCCGGGCGTCCTCGTCCCCGGCGAGCAGGTCCGGGGCGTCGGAGCGGAACACCGCCGCGCAGGAGGGCTCGAGCACGACGACCGGCGTCCCGGCCTCCAGCCACGGCTGCAGGCTGCGCAGTGTGCGCTGCAGCACGCGGCGCGCGCCGGCCAGCTGCCCGGTGGAGATCCACGTCAGGCCGCAGCAGACCGGCCCCGGAGGCACCGCCACCCGGAAGCCGGCGTCCTCCAGGATGCGCACGGCGGCGTGGGCGATGTGCGGATGGAAGTGGTTGGTGAAGGTGTCCGGCCACAGCAGGACGGTGCGGGGGTCCCGCGGGTCGGGCCCGGCCGGCTCCGGCCCGCGCCAATGCTCCTGGAAGGACGAGGCTGCGAACGGGGGCGCGGCGCGCCGCGGGTCGACGCCGGCCGCCAGCTTCCCCAGCCGGCCGAGGACGGGTGCCTGCAGCACGGCGTTGGCCAGGCCCGGACTCGTACGCCGTACCAGCCGCGCCCACACCGGCAGCAGGCCGAGGGCGTAGTGCGCGGGCGGGCGCAGCCGCCCCTGGTAGTGGTGGGCGAGGAACTCGGCCTTGTACGTGGCCATGTCCACCTCCACCGGGCAGTCGGAGGCGCAGCCCTTGCAGGCCAGGCACAGGTCCAGCGCGTCACGGACCGCGGGGGAGCGCCAGCCGCCGGTGACGGGGGAGTCGCCGTGCCCGTCGATCATCTCGAACAGCAGCCGGGCCCGGCCGCGGGTGGAGTGTTCCTCCTCCAGCGTGGCCCGGTAGGAGGGGCACATCACCCCGCCCTGGTGGCTGCGGCAGTTGCCGATGCCGACGCAGCGCTGCACGGCCCGCCCGAAGTCGTGGCCGTCGTCGGCGAAGGCGAAGTACGTGGCGCGCTGCGGCGCGGGCCGCCAGTCGGCGCCCAGCCGCAGGTCCTCGTCGACCCGGTGCGGGTGGACCACCTTGCCGGGGTTCATCCGGTTGTCCGGGTCGAACAGCGCCTTGACCTCGCCCATCGCCTCGACCAGCGCCGGACCGAACATCCGCGGCAGCAGCTCGCCGCGGGCCTGCCCGTCGCCGTGCTCGCCGGACAGCGAGCCGCCGTACGAGGCCACCAGGTCGGCCGCCTCGTACAGGAACGACCGGAACGCCTCCACGCCTTCGGCGTCGCGCAGCCCGAAGGGGATCCGGGTGTGCACACAGCCCTGGCCGAAGTGCCCGTACAGGGAGGCCTGCTGGTAGCCGTGGCGCCGGAAGAGCCGCTCCAGGTCGCGCAGATAGGCGCCGAGCCGCTCCGGGGCCACCGCCGAGTCCTCCCAGCCCTCCCAGGTCTCGGAGCCGTCGGGGGGCCGGGCGGTGACCCCGAGGCCCGCCTCGCGGGTCTTCAGGAACTCCTGTTCCCGCGCGGGGTCGTCGGAGAAGGCCACGGACGGGTCGTCCTGCGTCCGGCCGAGGGCGTGCAGCAGCTCGTACGCCTGCCGGTCGGCCTCCTCCTTCGTCCCGCCGCCGAACTGGACGAGCAGCCAGCTGTCGCCCTCGGGCAGCAGGTCCATGGAGTCGAGGTGGACCTTCTCCTCGCGCATCAGCTGCGCCATCCGGCCGTCGACGGCCTCCAGCTGGGAGGGGCGGCTGTGCTCCAGCAGCTGAGGTACGGCGTCCGCGGCGGCGAAGACGTCGTCGAAGCCCAGGACCAGCATGGCCTCCGCCTGCGGCACCTCCACCAGCTCCAGTTCCGCCCGCAGCACGGTCACCAGCGTGCCCTCGCTGCCCACCAGGGCCCGGGCGAGGTCGAAGCCGTTCTCCGGGAGCAGTGAGTCCAGGTTGTAGCCGGAGACCCGGCGCGGGATCTTCGGGTAGCCGCGCCGGATCTCGGCCAGGTGGCGCCCGGCGATGTCCCGCAGCCCCCGGTACAGCCGCCCGCGCGGGCCGCCCGCGGCCACGATCCGCTCGTACTCCTCGGTGCCGGTCGGCCCGGCGTGGAAGCGGAGCCCGCCGTAGGTGAGGACCTCCAGGCTGCGGACGTTGTCGGCCGTCTTGCCGTAGGCCTGGGCGGAGGCCCCGCAGCTGTTGTTGCCGATCATGCCGCCCAGCGAGCAGTGGCTGTGCGTGGCCGGCTTGGGGCCGAACTTCAGCCCGTACGGCGCCAGCTGCCGGTTCAGCTCGTCCAGGACGATGCCCGGCTCGACCACGCAGGTCCGCGCCGCGGGATCCACCGAGACGAGCCGGTTGCAGTACTTGGTCCAGTCGAGGATGACCGCCGTGTTGGTGCACTGCCCGCCCAGGCTCGTACCGCCGCCGCGCGAGAGCAGCGGCGCGCCGAAGCGGGCGCACACGGCCACCGCCTGCGCCCCCGCATCCACGGTGCGCGGGACGACCACGCCGAGCGGGACCTGCCGGTAGTTCGACGCGTCGGTGGAGTACGCGCCGCGGCTGCCCGCGTCGAAGCGGACCTCCCCGTCCACCTCGGCGCGCAGCGCGCGTTCCAGACCGGCGAGGTCGGTGCCGGAGCCCCCTGCCACGGTCAGTGCTCCTCTCCCGCGCCGCTGCCGGGCAGGAACTCCTGGACCTTCGCCCGGAAGCCCTGGCGGACCACGGCGGCGCGGTCGCTGTCCCCGCGCAGCACGGACGCGGCGGCGGACTTGATCTGGTCCCAGGTGGCGTGCGGCGGGATCGGCGGCACGGCCGGGTCCGTACGGAAGTCGATGACGTACGGCCGGTCCGCGTCCAGCGCCCGGCGCCAGGCCGGGGTCACGCCCTCGGCGGTCTCCACCCGCTCGCCGTCCAGGCCGAACAGTGCGGCGACCTCCGCGTACGGCACGTCCGGGATGCTCTGCGAGGGCTCGAACGCCGGGGCGCCCTGCATGGCGCGCATCTCCCATGTGACCTGGTTGAGGTCCTGGTTGTTCAGCACCGCGACGATCAGCCGGGGATCGGACCACTCGTGGTGGTACTTCGCCGCGGTCAGCAGCTCCGCCAACCCGTTCATCTGCATCGCGCCGTCCCCGACGAGGGCGACGGCCGGGCGGTCGGGGTGGGCGAACTTCGCGCCGATCGCGTACGGCACCCCCGGCCCCATCGTGGCGAGGGTGCCCGACAGGGAGCCGCGCATGCCGTCGCGCATCCGCAGGTGCCGCGCGTACCAGTTCGCGGCCGACCCGGAGTCCGCGGAGATGATCGCGTTCGACGGCAGCAGCTCGTCCAGCGCGTGGACCACGTACTCGGGGTTGACCGGATCGGCCGGCACCTCCGCCCGCCGCTGCATGACCTCCCACCAGCGCGCGGTGTTGCCCTCGATCGTCTCGCGCCACGCACCGTCCGTACGGCGCCGGAGCAGCGGCGCGAGGCGCCGCAGCGTCTCCGCCGCATCCCCGACGAGGTTCAGCTCGAAGGGGTAGCGCAGGCCGACCATGGCCGGCTCGATGTCGATCTGCACCGCGCGGGCCTGGTCGAACTCCGGCAGGAACTGCGTGTACGGGAAGCTGGAGCCGACCACGAGCAGCGTGTCGCAGTCGCGCATCATCTCGTACGACGGCCGGGTGCCCAGCAGCCCGATCGCGCCCGTGACGTACGGCAGGGTGTCGGGCAGCGCGTCCTTGCCGAGCAGCGCCTTGGCGACCCCCGCGCCGAGCAGGTCGGCGACCTGCTCGACCTCGGTGCGGGCGTGCCGGGCGCCCTGCCCGATGAGCATCGCCGGCCGCTCGCCGGCGTTGAGGATCTCCGCCGCCCGCGCGAGGTCCTCCTCGGCCGGCACCGGCGCGTAGTGGCCGACACCCAGGCTGGAGGGGACCTGCTTGAAGGCGTGGGCGGGCGGCTCGTAGTCGAGTTCCTGCACGTCGGCGGGGATGATCAGGGCGGTGGGGGTGCGCTGCGTGGCCGCGATGCGCAGCGCCCGGTCCAGGACGTTGGGCAGCTGCTCGGGCACGGTGACCGTCTCGCAGAACGCGGAGGCGACGTCCTTGTAGAGGGAGGCCAGGTCCACCTCCTGCTGGTAGGAGCCGCCCATGGCGCTCCGGTCGGTCTGCCCGACGATGGCCACCACCGGCACGTGGTCGAGCTTCGCGTCGTACAGGCCGTTCAGCAGGTGGATCGCACCCGGCCCGGAGGTGGCGGCGCAGACCCCGGTGCGGCCGGAGTACTTGGCGTAGCCGACGGCCTGGAACGCGGACATCTCCTCGTGCCGCGCCTGGATGAAGCGGGGCCGGTCCTCGGCCCGCCCCCAGGCCGCGAGGAGACCGTTGATTCCGTCGCCCGGATAGGCGAAGACGTATGCGACCTCCCATGCGCGCAGCCGCTGCAACAGGTAGTCGGCAACCTTCATCGTCCTGCTCCCTCGCTGGTCGGGTCCGCTCGCGTCCGCCCCCCCGCCACCCGCGTCTGCCCGGCGGTCCGCACCCCATGCACGGGCGATCGGCCTCTGCTACCGGCACGTAGAGTTGACCCTCCGCCACAGAAAGGGAGCACCGGTGCAGCGTTACGACCGGCTGAGGGAGATCCTCGGTCTGGACCCGGACAAGGACTTCCTCACCATCTACCGGCTCACCGCCACCTACGAGTTCCCCTGGGACTTCACCCGCGCCCTCGAGCTCGCCCTCTTCCGGACCTACGCCGTCCCGAGCATCGGCCGCCTCCTCGCCGAGACCGCCGAGTTCACCGACCGTGCGCAGAAGCGCTACGACGACACCGCCCTGCTCCTCGACGCCGTCGTCGAGCACGGCTTCGAGCACGAGACCGCGCGCACCGCGATCCGCCGCATCAACCAGATGCACCGCAGCTACGACATCTCCAACGAGGACATGCGCTACGTCCTGTGCACGTTCGTGGTGATCCCGCCGCGCTGGCTGGACGCCTACGGCTGGCGCCCCATGACCCACCACGAGCGCCGCGCCTCCGCGAACTACTACGCCACCCTCGGCCGGCACATGGGGATCAAGGACGTCCCCGGCTCCTACGAGGAGTTCGAGGAGACCCTGAACGCCTACGAGGCGGAGCATTTCGGCTGGGACGAGGGCGGCCGCAAGGTCGCCGACTCCACCCTGGACCTGATGGCCTCCTGGTACCCGGGGCCGCTCGCCCCCGCCGTGCGCGGCGCGAGCCTGGCCCTGCTGGACGACCCGCTGCTGGACGCCTTCCGCTTCGAGCGCCCCCGCCCGCAGGTCCGGCGCCTGGTCCGCGGCGTCCTGCGGCTGCGGGGCCGCGCGGTGCGGCTGCTGCCGCCGCGCAGGGCCCCGCACTACGCCCGCCAGAACCCGGAGATCAAGGGCTACCGCGACGGCTACGACGTGGGCGAGCTCGGCACGTTCCCCGTGCCCGGCTCCGGGGGATGCCCCGTGCCGCATCCCCGCCGGCCGGCCGGAGCCGAGGCCCAGCCCCCGGCCTGATCCGGAGCACCTCCGCGGGCCCCGGGGGCGGTGCCCTCGTACGAAGGAAGGGCGGACCGGATCCGGGGCGGCGGGTCAGGCACGGCGCACGGCGACGGCCAGGAAGCGGGCGTCCTCGTCGGCGTAACGCAGCAGCTCCCAGCCCGAACCGGCCAGCAGGGGACCGAGGTTCTGCTCGGCCCGCAGGTCGTCCGGGGTCAACGCGCGGCCGTGGCGGGCCGCCAGCGCCGCCCGCCCGATCGGGTGAAACAGCGCGAGCCGGCCGCCGGGGCGGACGACACGGGCCAGCTCCCGCAGGTTCGCCGCCGGATCGGGGAGGTGCGCGATCAGGCCCGAGGCGAACACCGCGTCGATCGCCGCGTCGCGCAGCGGCAGCCGGGACACGTCCGCGAGCAGCAGTGCGCCGTCCGCGTCCCGCCCGGCCTGCTGCGCGGCCGTCAGCATCTGCGGGGTCAGGTCCGCGCCGAGCACGGTGCCGGCCGGGCCGACGGCGGCCCGCAGCGCGGGCAGCGCCCGGCCGGTCCCGCAGCCCGCGTCGAGCACGCGGTCGCCGGGGCGCAGCCCGAACTCGGCCACGGCGGTCTCGAACGCGGGTCCGTCGTCGGGGAACTTCTCGTCCCAGCCGGCGGCGCGCTGCCCGAAGAACTCCTGTACGTGACGGGGGTCGTGGTCGTCGCGGGGGTCGCGGTCGGCGCGGTCGTCGCGGTCGTCAGTCATGGCCACATGATCCCCCACCGGTCCGGCACTGCCCCGCGCGGGAGCGGGAGCGGGAGCGGGCCGCGCCGCACAAGGTCGCGTGCGGGGCGGTCGAAGACGAACGTATCTCTGTCATATTCCAGCAGTTCCCGTTGGTTTTGAAATGCTCCCCTTGTTCGGCCCCTCACCCGGACTAGCGTCCCGGGGCCATGGGACACCTCGACCACGCGGCGTACGGCTGGCTGACGCCCGTACTGTCATATGTGATGGCATCCATCGGCGCCGCCCTCGGGCTGCGCTGCACCGTCCGCGCGCTCGCCGCGACCGGATCCTCGCGCCGCAACTGGCTCCTCACCGCCGCCTCCGCCATCGGCACCGGCATCTGGACCATGCACTTCGTCGCGATGCTCGGCTTCAACGTCACCGGCACCGAGATCCACTACAACGTGCCGCTGACCGTCCTCAGCCTGCTCGTCGCCATGGTGGTCGTCGGTGCCGGCGTCTTCGCCGTCGGCCACGGCAACCAGCGCCGCCGCTCCCTCGTCCTCGGCGGCCTCACCACCGGCCTGGGCGTCGCCAGCATGCACTACCTCGGCATGGCCGCCCTGCGCCTGCACGGCACCATCTCGTACGACCCGCTGACCGTCGGGCTCTCGGTCGCCATCGCCGTCGTCGCGGCCACCGCCGCGCTGTGGGCCGCGCTCCACATCAAGGCGCCCGCCGCCGTGGCCGTCGCCTCGCTCGTCATGGGCGCGGCCGTCAGCTCCATGCACTACACCGGGATGAAGGCCGTCGCCGTTCGGGTGGCGCCCTCGGACCAGGCCCTGCCCGGGGCCACGGCCATGCAGTTCGTCTTCCCGCTCGCCGTCGGGCTCGGCTCGTACCTCTTCCTGACCTCCGCGTTCGTGGCGCTGTCGCCCACCGCCGACGAGCGGGCCGCTTCAGCCTCCGCGTCCGCGTCCGCTTCTGCCACCTCGGCTTCCGCGGGTTCGGCTTCCGGGGCCTCCGGTGCCTCCGCTTCCGCGGTCTCACCCGCCCACTGAACCGCCGACCGCCCGCAGGACCGGACCCGGAACGAGGAGCCATGCGCATACCCCGCAGACACCCGGACGCAGCGGCACCGCGGCCGCCCGCGCCCCCGGCGCGCGGCCGCCGGGCCCATGCCGGACCGCCCGCCGAGGAGCCGGAGCCGTCGGCGGCGGGTGAGGCAGCTGCGGCGGGTGCGGCGGGTGTGGCGCGTCCCCGAACCGGGCTGCGGCTGCGCCTGCGTCCCGCGACGGTCCGGGCGAAGATCGTCTCGCTGCTCATGGTCCCGGTGGTCTCCCTGCTCGCCCTCTGGGGCTTCGCCACCGTCAACACCGCCCGGGACATCGCCCGGATCGGCCGCGTCCAGCGGATCGACGAGCAGATCCGCACCCCCGTCGCGGCCGCCGTCACCGAGCTCCAGGCCGAGCGGCGCGCCTCCGTCCGCTACCTGGCCGACCCCGCCGCCGAGCGCGCCGCCGAACTGGACCGCCAACAGCGCCGCACCGACGAGGCCGTCCGGCGCCTCCGGCTCGGCGACCGGCACACCGTGGCCGACTCCGGCGACCAGCGCACCGAGGTCGTCGTCCGCGTCGGCGCCTTCGTCGCCGCCGCCGAAGGGCTCGGCACGGCCCGCAAGGACATCGCCGACCGGCGCGCAACCGCGGACGCGGCGTACGAGACGTACACCCGCGTCGTCGACGCCGCACTCGCCGTCACGGGCTCCCTCTGCGGCGGGGCACAGGCCGAACTCGGCCCCCAGGCGCGCGTGCTGCTCGAATTCGCCCGCGCCGGGGAACTCCTGGCCCGGGAGGACGCGTTGATCTCGGTGCCGGGCCAGCGCAGCGCCGAATCGGTTCGGCGCCTGACCGGCCTGGTCGAGACCCGCCGCGCCCTCACCGAGAGCTCCGCGGGCGACCTGCCCGCCGCCCAGCGGGACGCCTGGCAGGCCGTCGCGAAGGGCGCCGCGTACGCCGAACTGACCGGCGCCGAGGACCGGGTGCTGGCCGCCGGAACCGCCAAGGACCCGCGCGGCGCGGCCGCCGGCTGGGAGGCCGCGTACACGAGCGTCAGCAGCTCCGTCCGGGAGATCGAGGCGGCCGCGCACGCCGGAGCCGCCGACCGCCGCGACCCCCTCGCGGAAGGCGCGCTCGGCCCTGCCGGAGCCGCCGTGCTGCTGGGACTGGCGGCCGTGGCCGCCTCGCTCGTCATCTCCGTCCGCATCGGCCGCGGACTCGTCGTCGAACTCGTCTCCCTGCGCAACACCGCCCTGGAGATCGCCCACCGCAAGCTCCCGCACGCCATGGACCGGCTGCGCGCCGGCCAGGACCTCGACATCGACGCCGAGGCCCCGCCCGGGCCCGCCGCCGAGGACGAGATCACCCAGGTCGGCGCGGCGCTGTCCACCGTGCACCGGGCCGCGCTCGGCGCCGCCGTCGAACGCGCCGAGCTCGCCAGCGGGGTCAGCGGCGTATTTGTCAACCTGGCGCGGCGCAGCCAGGTCCTCGTGCACAAGCAGCTCACCCTGCTCGACTCCATGGAGCGGCGCGCGGACGACCCCGGCGAGCTCGGCGACCTCTTCCGCCTCGACCACCTCACCACGCGGATGCGCCGCCACGCGGAAAGCCTGATCATCCTTTCGGGTGCCGCCCCGGGGCGGGCCTGGCGGACGCCGGTCCCGCTGACGAACGTCGTCCGGGCCGCCGTGTCCGAGATCGAGGACTATCCGCGCGTGGAGGTCCGGCAGCTGGTGGAGGCCGCCGTCATCGGCGGCGCGGTCGCGGACCTCACCCACCTGCTCGCCGAACTCATCGAGAACGCCACCCAGTTCTCCCCGCCCCACACCAAGGTCCGGGTCAGCGGCGAGCCCGTCGGCGCCGGATACGTCCTGGAGGTCGAGGACCGCGGCCTCGGCATGGGCCGCGACACGCTCGACGAGGCCAACCGGCGCATCGAGCAGTCCGAGGCCCTCGACCTCTTCGACAGCGACCGGCTCGGGCTCTTCGTGGTCAGCCGCCTGGCCGCCCGGCACGGCGTACGGGTGCACCTGCGGCCGTCGCCGTACGGGGGCACCACCGCGGTGGTGCTGCTGCCGAAGTCCCTGCTCCAGGGTGCGCTCGAGCCCGGCTCCCGCCCGGTGGCGCAGGAGCCGGCCCCGGACGGCCCGGCTGCTGCGGCCCGGCGGCGCGAGGCCGTTCCGCAGCCGTCCGCCGTGGCGGCTGTGCCCGCGGTGTCCGCGACGTCCGCCGTACGGGGGGAGGCGCGCGCGGTCCCGGCCGCGGATCGCGGTCCCGTACGGGAGGAGCCGCGGCCTCCCGCCCCGGTGGCGTCCCTGCGGCCGCGGGGCGGCGCGGCAGCCCGTACGCAGGACCCTGCGGCGGGGCAGGCGCCCGCGCCCGCGGCCTCCTCCGCACCCGCGGCTCCCGCACCCGCGGCTCCCGCACCCGCGGCTCCCGCACCCGCGGCCTCCGCACCCGCGGCGCCCGCGCCCGCGGCCCCGGTGCCCCGGCCCGCCGCCGAGCTACCGCGCCGCGTACGCCAGGCCAGCCTGGTCCCGCAGCTGCGCGAGGTCGCGCTCGTGGAGCCGCCCGCTGCGGCGGGCCCGTCCGCGGAGCCGCCGCGGCGCAGTCCGGAGCAGGCCCGGGACCGGATGGCGGCCTACCGGGCCGGCTGGGTCCGCGGCGCCCGGGAGAACTCCGACCACCCTGGCAGCAGCGAAGGAGAAGAGTGATGATCGAGTACCGCAGATCCGGCTCCGGCGGCGGCGTCCGCAGGGCCGGCGAACTGGACTGGCTGCTGGACGAGCTGGTGGTCCGCGTCCGCGAGGTCCGCCATGCCGTGGTCCTCTCCAACGACGGCCTCGCGGTGGGCGCGTCGAGCGCGCTCAGCCGGGAGGACGCGGAGCACCTGGCCGCCGTCGCCTCCGGTTTCCACAGTCTGGCCAAGGGCGCAGGCCGGCACTTCCAGGTCGGCGGTGTGCGGCAGACGATGGTCGAGATGGACGACGGGTTCCTCTTCGTCGCGGCCGCGGGCGACGGCTCCTGTCTGGCCGTGCTCAGTACCGGCGGCGCCGACATCGGCCTGATCGCCTACGAGATGGCCCGGCTGGTGAAGCGGGTCGGGGAGCACCTGTACACGCCGCCCCGGTTCGCGGCCGAGCCGCCGGCCGCGGGCTGAGGGCGGCGGTCCGGTGGCCCGGTCCATGGAGGGCCAGTGGTACGACGCCGAAGCGGGCCCGCTCGTCCGCCCGTACGCCATGACCGGCGGGCGTACGAAGCCGGGCCCGCACGGGGTGCGGTTCGACCTGATCGCGCTGGTCGTGGTGGACGCCGGGGCCGCGGACGCGGCGGACGAGGCGCTGCTCGGCCCGGAACACCGGGCCCTGCTCGGCCTGTGCCGGTCCGAGACCCAGTCGGTGGCGGAGCTCGCCGCGGACGCGGACCTCCCGGTGGGGGTGGTGCGGGTGCTGCTGGGGGACCTGCTGGAGGCGGGGCACGTGAAGGTCAGCAGGCCGGTGCCGCCCGCCCGGCTGCCGGACGAGCGGATTCTGCGGGAAGTCATCGAGGGATTGCGAGCGCTGTGATGGGACAACGGCATTACGTCGAGGACGATGCGGGCGACAAGGGCGGCGGCGGTGAACTGGCGGCGCTCGCGCTGAAGATACTCGTGGCGGGCGGCTTCGGCGTCGGCAAGACCACGCTGGTCGGCGCGGTCAGCGAGATCCGGCCGCTGCGGACGGAGGAACTGCTCAGCGAGGCCGGCGAGCTGGTCGACGACACGGGCGGGGTCACGCAGAAGACGACCACGACCGTGGCCATGGACTTCGGGCGGATCACCGTCCGGGCCGGTCTCTCGCTGTATCTGTTCGGGACGCCGGGACAGGACCGGTTCTGGTTCCTGTGGGACGAGTTGGCCCAAGGGGCGCTGGGGGCGGTGGTGCTCGCGGACACGCGGCGCCTGGAGGACTGCTTCCCGGCGGTGGACTACTTCGAGCACCGGCGCATCCCGTTCGTGGTGGCCGTCAACTGCTTCACGGACGCGCGCCGCTACGGGGCGCCCGAGGTGTCGCGGGCGCTGGACCTGGAGGCGGGGACTCCGGTGGTGCTGTGCGATGCGCGGGACAAGGACTCCGGGAAGGAAGTGCTGATCAGGCTGGTGGAGTACGCCGGGAGGGTGCACACGGCCCGGCTGTTGGAGTCGGTGGAGCCGCAGGCCGGACCGGTGTGAGCCGGGCGGCGGCGGGGTCGCGGGGCGGTGGCGGGGACTGTGGTGTCGTTGGTTCGGACCTTGCCGGAAAGGCCCTGGTGGGGAAGGCTTGCGGCACTTACTAGGCGGGGTGCGGCGCGGCCGGGGCGGCTGCGTCAACGGGGAGGGGCTGGAAATGGCACTGGACAAGCAGCTCGACTGGCTGCTGGACGACCTGTCCCGCAGGGTCCAGCAGGTCCGGCACGCGGTGGTGCTGTCCAACGACGGGCTGGTCACGGGCGCGAGCGCCGGGCTGGCGCGGGAGGACGCGGAGCACCTGGCGGCGGTGGCGGCGGGGCTGCAGAGCCTGGCGAAGGGTTCGGGGCGGCACTTCCGGGCCGGTGAGGTGCGCCAGACCATGGTCGAGTACGACGACGGGGCCCTCTTCGTCATGGCGGCGGGGTCGGGGAGTTCGCTGTGCGTGCTCAGCTCCGCCGAGGCCGACATCGGGCAGGTCGCGTACGAGATGACGCTGCTGGTCAACCGGGTGGGGGAGCACCTGGGGGTGGCGGAGCGGCGGATCACCGGGGGCTGACGCGTCCAGGGATTGCCGGCCCCTTCCGGAAGTTATCCACAGGCCTCGCGGGCCGTTGTGACGGTGGGTTACGTTCTTCACGCAGAGTGATGGAGATGTGATGCGTGAGGGGGATCGTCATGAACGTTGCGACGCAGCCGCGGGCCCGGGTACGGGTGACCGCAGCCCCGGGGCCGACGGTGGGCGGCGCCACGGCCGCCGGCGAGCTGGGGCTGAGCCGGGGCGAGTTCGCCCGGGCCGTCCAGCTGGGGATCGTACGCGCCGCGCTGCCGGCCCCCGGAGGCGCCGCCCGCTACACCCGGGCGGAGCTGGACCGGGTCAGGGCGGCGAAGGGCTTCCCGGAAGCACTGCGCGCCAGGATCGAGACCGTGGCCGGAGCGGAGGCCGCGGGCGCGGTGATGGGCATCGGGGCGAGCCGTTTCATCCGGCTCGCCCGGTGCGGGCACGTGGTCCCCGTCGGATACCGGATCAACCGGTACCGGGCGGTGGTGTGGCTCTACCTGACCGCGGAGCTGCGGGAGTTCGCCGCCGGGCAGCCGGGGCTGCTGAGCGGGAGCGCGCCGGCGCAGGACCGGGAGCTGATGGGGGCGAAGGCGGACCTGCGCCCGCGGCAGTGGCGCAATCGGCACGTGGGGCTGCTGCTGAGACGGACCGCCGACCCCTGGGAGCGGGCCGCCGTACTGGCCTTCGTGCTCCCGGAGGAGGAGGTTGCGCAGGCCGTGCCCGACCCGGCGGAGCGGATCGTCCTCGCCGCGCTGGCCCCGCCCCTGCCGTACGGGCACCCGCAGCTCCCGGCCGCCGCGGCCGTCGCACAGCGGCTGCTGCGGGCCGAGTCGCCCGACGAGGTCCACTGGTACCGCACCAGCCTGGACTTCGCCCTGACCGGGGCGCGCGGTCAGTCGAACTCGACGGGGGAGAGGGGGCCGACGTAGACCCAGGCCCCTCCCTCCCGGGTGAAGGCGCTGTTCTCGTGCAGGGAACCGGTGTGCCGGCCCTCGCGGTAGTGCGCCCGGAACTCCACCGAGCCCTCCGTCTCGAACATCCCGCCGCGCTCGGTGCCGAGGATCTCCAGCTTGACCCACCGCTGGTCGGGGTCGAGGTCGAGCACGCCGGGGCGGGTGTCCGGATGCCAGGAGCGCATCAGGTAGGCGGTGTCGCCCACGGCGAAGGCGCTGAACCGGGACCGCATCAGCAGTTCGGCGGTGGGCGCCTGCTGCGTGCCGGAGTGGAAGCGGCCGCAGCACTCCGGGTAGGCGGCGGGCAGCCCGCAGGGGCAGGGGAGGGCCGGCTTGGGCATGGGGGTGATCAGCTCTTCGGGGTCGGTTCGGCCGGCGCGGACGGCCGCGCCTGCGGGGAGGAGTACGGGCGGAAGAGGCCTTCCTGGACCACGGAGACCAGCATCCTGCCCTCCAGGTCGTAGATGCGGCCGCGGGCCAGGCCGCGCCCGCCGTGCGCGATGGGCGACTCCTGGTCGTACAGGAACCACTCGTCCGCGCGGAACGGCCGGTGGAACCACATGGCGTGGTCCAGGGAGGCCATGTCGAAACCGCGCATGCCCCACAGGGGCTCCACGGGGATGCGCACGGCATCGAGGAGGGTCATGTCACTGGCGTACGTGAGGGCGCAGGTGTGCACGAGCGGGTCGTCGCCCAGCGGGCCGACGGCGCGCATCCACACCGCGCTGCGGGGATCGGCGTCCTTGAGCTCCTGCGGGGTCCAGCGGAGCCGGTTCACGTACCGGATGTCGAAGGCCTGGCGGCGGGCCATCCGCTCCAGCGACTCGGGCAGCGCGCCCAGGTGCTCGCGGATCTCGTCCGCGACCTTCGGGAGCGTCTCCGGGTGGGGAACGTGGTGGGAAGGCAGCTGGTGCTCGATGCTGCCCTCCTCCGGATGGTGGAAGGAGGCGGTCAGATTGAAGATCGTCTTGCCTTGCTGGACCGCGGTGACGCGGCGCGTGGTGAAGGACCGCCCGTCGCGCACCCGTTCCACCTGGTACACGATCGGCACCCCGGGGATGCCGGGGCGCAGGAAGTACGCGTGCAGCGAGTGGACGGGCCGGTCGCTCTCGGTGGTGCGGCCGGCGGCCACCAGGGCCTGGCCGGCGACCTGCCCGCCGAAGACGCGCTGGAGGGACTCCTGCGGGCTGGCGCCGCGGAAGATGTTGACCTCGATCTGCTCCAGGTCGAGCAGATCGACCAGTCTCTCGGCGGGGTTCGTCATCAGAGCCTCTCCACTGTCGTCTCCGTTGGGGCCGGTCGCCCTCCGGCGGGGGTCAGAGCGTGCCGAGCTCGCCGACCGAGGTCAGCCGGATGACCGCCCGGCCCTCCTCGTCGGAGGCGGCGAGGTCCACCTCGGCGCTGATGCCCCAGCCATGGTCGCCGTTGGGGTCCGCGAAGGTCTGGCGGACGCGCCACAGGCCGTGCGCCGGGTCCTCCTCGATCTGGAGCAGCTTCGGGCCGCGCGCGTCGGGGCCGGTGCCCAGGTCGTCGTACTCGTCCCAGTAGGCGTCCATGGCCTCGCCCCAGGCGTCGGCGTCCCAGCCGGACTCGGCGTCCAGCTCGCCCAGCTCGTCGATGTGGTCCAGCGCGGCCAGCTCCACCCGCCGGAACATGGCGTTGCGGACCAGGACGCGGAAGGCGCGCGCGTTGGCGGTGACCGGCTTGACCTGGTCGGCCTTGTCCTGGGCCTCCTCCGCCGTCTCCACCTCCGGGTTCGCCAGCTGCTCCCACTCGTCGAGCAGGCTGGAGTCCACCTGGCGCACCAGCTCGCCCAGCCAGGCGATCAGGTCCTCCAGGTCCTCGGACTTCAGGTCGTCGGGGATGGTGTGGTCGAGCGCCTTGTACGCGCTCGCCAGGTACCGCAGCACGATGCCCTCGGTGCGGGCGAGCTCGTAGAAGGAGGTGAACTCCGTGAAGGTCATCGCGCGTTCGTACATGTCGCGGATGATCGACTTCGGGGAGACCGGGTGGTCGCCGACCCACGGGTGGCTCTTGCGGTACACGTTGTAGGCGTGGTGCAGGAGCTCTTCCAGCGGCTTGGGGTACGTGACGTCCTGGAGCCGCTCCATCCGCTCCTCGTACTCGATCCCGTCGGCCTTCATCGCGCCGACCGCGATGCCGCGCTCCTTGTTCTGCTGGGCGGCCAGGATCTGGCGCGGGTCGTCCAGCGTGGACTCGACGACCGAGACCATGTCCAGCGCGTACGAGGGGGACTCCGGCTCCAGCAGGTCGAAGGCGGCGAGCGCGAAGGTCGACAGCGGCTGGTTGAGCGCGAAGTCCTGCTGGAGGTCGACGGTGAGCCGGATGGTGCGGCCCTCGGCGTCCGGGGTGTCGAGCTGCTCGACCACCCCGCCGTCCAGCAGCGAGCGGTAGATCGCGATGGCCCGCCGGATGTGCTTCAGCTGGGCCTTGCGCGGCTCGTGGTTGTCCTCGAGCAGGCTGCGCATCGCCTGGAAGGCGTCGCCCGGACGGGCGATGACCGACAGCAGCATGATGTTGGTGACCTTGAACCGGGAGGTGAGCGGCTCCGGATCGGCGGCGATCAGCTTCTCGAAGGTGGTGTCCGACCAGGCGACGAAGCCCTCGGGCGCCTTCTTGCGGACCACCTTGCGGCGCTTCTTCGGGTCGTCGCCCGCCTTCGCGAGCGCCTTCTCGTTCTCGATGACGTGCTCGGGCGCCTGGGCCACCACGAAACCGGCCGTGTCGAAGCCGGCCCGGCCGGCCCGGCCGGCGATCTGGTGGAACTCGCGGGCGCGCAGGGTGCGGACCCGGTTGCCGTCGTACTTGGTCAGCGCGGTGAACAGCACGGTGCGGATCGGGACGTTGACGCCCACGCCGAGGGTGTCGGTCCCGCAGATCACCTTCAGCAGGCCCGCCTGGGCCAGCTTCTCCACCAGGCGCCGGTACTTGGGCAGCATGCCGGCGTGGTGCACGCCGATGCCGTGGCGCACGTAGCGGGAGAGGTTCTGGCCGAACTTCGTGGTGAAGCGGAAGTTGCCGATCAGCTCGGCGATCTTGTCTTTCTCCTCACGGGAGCACATGTTGATGCTCATCAGCGACTGCGCCCGCTCGACGGCCTGCGCCTGCGTGAAGTGCACGATGTACACCGGGGCCTGCCGGGTCTCCAGCAGCTCGGTGATCGTGTCGGTGATCGGGGTGGTGACGTACTCGTACGACAGCGGGACGGGGCGGGTCGCGGAGCGCACCACCGACGTCGGCCGGCCGGTGCGCCGGGTGAGGTCCTCCTCGAACCGCGTCACGTCGCCGAGGGTCGCCGACATCAGGATGAACTGGGCCTGCGGGAGCTCCAGCAGCGGGATCTGCCAGGCCCAGCCGCGGTCCGGCTCGGCATAGAAGTGGAACTCGTCCATCACGACCTGCCCGATGTCGGCGTACTTGCCGTCGCGCAGGGCGATGGAGGCCAGCACCTCGGCCGTGCAGCAGATCACCGGGGCGTCGGCGTTCACGGACGCGTCGCCGGTCAGCATGCCGACGTTCTCCGTGCCGAACAGCTTGCACAGGTCGAAGAACTTCTCCGACACCAGCGCCTTGATCGGCGCGGTGTAGAAGGTGACCTTGTCCTGGGCCAGGGCGGTGAAGTGCGCGCCGGCCGCGACGAGGCTCTTGCCGGAGCCCGTCGGGGTGGACAGGATCACGTTCGCTCCGGAGACGACCTCGATCAGCGCCTCCTCCTGGGCCGGGTACAGGCTGATGCCCTGATCCTCCGCCCACGAGGAGAAGGCCTCGAAGAGGGCGTCGGGGTCGGCGTTCGGCGGGAGCTGATCAATGAGGGTCACGCCCCCATCTTGCCTGGCTTCGCCCCGGATGAGGGAACCGGAGGCCGCGGGCGAAGATCACCACGGGTACGCTGTGCCGTTGACCGGGGCCGGACGACGTCGTCAGCGGGGCCCGACCAGCACACCACCGGGGCGGGAAACAAGCATGATGGGTCCGGCGCACTCACTGTCCGGGGCGGCAGCCTGGCTGGGGGTGGGCGCCGCGGCCGCGGCCGCCGGGCACCCCATGCCCTGGCCGGTCCTCGTCGTCGGCGCGCTCATCTGCGCGGGCGCCGCCCTCGCCCCCGACCTCGACCACAAGTCGGCGACGATCTCGCGGGCCTTCGGCCCGCTGTCGAAGGGCCTGTGCGAGGTGGTCGACAAGATCTCCTACGCCGTCTACAAGGCCACCCGTGCCCCGAAGGACGCCCGCCGCTCCGGCGGCCACCGCACCCTGACCCACACCTGGCTCTGGGCGGTCCTGATAGGCGGGGGCTCCTCCCTGCTCGCGGTCACCGCCGACCGGTGGGGTGTGCTGGCGCTGCTGTTCGTCCACCTCGTGCTCGCCGTCGAAGGCCTGCTGTGGCGGGCCGCCCGGATGTCCAGCGACATCCTCGTGTGGCTGCTCGGCGCCACCAGCGCCTGGATCCTGGCCGGGGTCCTGGACGAGCCCGGCAATGGTGCGGGCTGGCTGTTCGGCCCCGGCCAGGAGTACCTGTGGCTGGGCCTGCCGATCCTGCTCGGCGCGCTCGTCCACGACATCGGGGACGCCCTGACGGTCTCCGGCTGCCCGATCCTGTGGCCCCTGCCGATCAAGGGCAAGCGCTGGTACCCCGTCGGCCCGCCCAAGGGGATGCGCTTCCGGGCGGGCAGCTGGGTGGAGCTCAAGGTCCTCATGCCCGCGTTCATGCTGCTCGGCGGTATAGGCGGCGCCTCGGCCCTCGACTTCATCTGACCGGCGCCGACCGACCGGTTCTGCCCGGCCGGTCCTGTCCCGCGGTGCAGCCCGCCCGGCCGGTGGCCCCGGCGCCGAGGGCACCAGGGCCACCGGCCGGGACCCGGTCAGCCGTGCCAGGAACGCCACAGGGCCGCGTACGCCCCGTCGGCCGCGACGAGCTCGTCGTGCGAGCCGAGCTCGCTGATCCGGCCGTCCTCGACCACCGCGATCACGTCCGCGTCGTGCGCCGTGTGCAGGCGGTGGGCGATCGCGATGACCGTCCGGCCGTCCAGCACCCGGGCCAGCGACCGCTCCAAGTGCCGTGCGGCGCGCGGGTCCAGCAGCGAGGTCGCCTCGTCGAGGACCAGCGTGTGCGGATCGGCCAGCACCAGCCGGGCCAGCGCGATCTGCTGGGCCTGCGCCGGGGTCAGGGCCGTGCCGCCCGAGCCGACCTCGGTGTCCAGGCCGCCGTCCAGGGCCCGCGCCCAGCCGTCCGCGTCCACCGCGCCCAGCGCCGCCCACAGCTCGGCGTCCTGCGCCCCGGTCCGGGCCAGGCGCAGGTTGTCCCGCAGCGTGCCCACGAACACGTGGTGCTCCTGGTTGACCAGGGCCACCTGCTCGCGCACCCGCTCCGCGGGCATCCGCGACAGCTGCGCCCCGCCGAGCGTCACCTCACCCGTCCGCGGCGCATAGATGCCCGCCAGCAGCCGGCCGAGGGTGGACTTGCCCGCGCCCGAGGGGCCCACGAGCGCCATCCGGGTGCCCGGGGGTACCGCCATCGACACCTCGTGCAGCACGTCGACGCCCTCCCGGTAGCCGAAGCGGACCGCATCGGCGCGGACGTCCCGCCCCGCCGGGGCGACGGCGCAGTCGCCGCCGTCCGGCTCGATCTCCCGCACGCCCACCAGCCGGGCCAGCGACACCTGGGCGACCTGGAGCTCGTCGTACCAGCGCAGGATCAGGCCGATCGGGTCGACCATCATCTGCGCCAGCAGCGCGCCCGTGGTCAGCTGCCCGACCGACAACCAGCCCTGCAGCACGCAGAAACCGCCGATCAGCAGAACGGAGCCGAGGATCGTCACGAAGGTGGCGTTGATGACGGGGAAGAGGACCGTCCGCAGGAACAGGGTGTACCGCTCCCACGCCGTCCACTCCTTGATCCGGCGCTCCGACAGGGCGATCCGGTCCGGGCCCAGGCGGTGTGCCTCGACCGTGCGGCCCGCGTCCACCGTCTCGGTGAGCGCCGCCGAGACCGCCGCATAGCCGGCCGCCTCGGAGCGGTACGCCGAGGGCGCCCGCCGGAAGTACCAGCGGCAGCCGGCCACCAGCACGGGCAGTGCCACCAGCGCGGCCAGCGCCAGCGGCGGCGCGGTCACGCCGAGCGCCCCGAAGAGCAGCCCCACCCACACCACGCCGATGGCCAGCTGGGGCACGGCCTCGCGCATCGCGTTGGCGAGCCGGTCGATGTCTGTGGTGATGCGCGACAGCAGGTCGCCGGTCCCGGCCCGCTCCAGGACGCCCGGCGGCAGGCCCACCGACCGCACCAGGAAGTCTTCGCGCAGGTCGGCCAGCATCTCCTCGCCGAGCATCGCCCCGCGCAGCCGGACCAGCCGCACGAAGACCGTCTGCACGATCAGGGCCAGCCCGAACAGCACCGCCACCTGCACCAGGTGGAGCTCCCGGGTTCCGGCCGCGAGCCGGTCCACGACCCGGCCCAGCAGGTACGGGCCCACCATGGAGGCGACCACCGCGGCCGCGTTGACCGTCACCAGGGTCGCGAAGGCCCGCCGGTGCCGTCGCAGCAGGCCGCGCACATAGCCCCGTACGGTCGCCGGCGAGCCCACGGGCAGGGTGGCGGCCGATTCGGGGGCCGCGGGGTCGTATTGCGGCGGCGCCACGCCGATCATGCGGATTCCTCGATCTCTGTGAGTGCTTCGGGGAGCCGTGCCGGTGCCAGGCGGGCGATCCGCTGCTCCTCCTCGGTCTCGCGGGTGACGACCGCCCGGTAGCGCCGGTCGTCGTGCAGCAGCTCGCGATGGGTGCCGGTCGCGGCGACCGTGCCCTCGTGGAGGAACACGACGTGGTCGGCGCGGTCCAGCAGCAGCGGTGAGGAGGCGAGCACCACGGTGGTGCGCCCCTTGCGCAGGGCGCGCACGCCGTCCGCGATGCGCGCCTCGGTGTGCGAGTCGACGGCCGAGGTCGGCTCGTCCAGGACGAGCACCTCGGGGTCGGTGACCAGGGAGCGGGCCAGGGCGAGGCGCTGGCGCTGCCCGCCGGACAGCGACCGTCCGCGCTCGGTGAGGTGGGCGTCCATGGGGTCGGCCACCCCGTCCGGGGCCGCCTGGAGCAGCGCGTCCAGCACGTCCCCGCACTGGGCGGCGGCCAGCGCCGCGGCGGGCTCGACCGCCCCGGACGCCGGTACGGCGAACAGCCGGCGCAGGGTGCCCGACAGCAGCACCGGGTCCTTGTCCTGCACGAGGACCAGCGTGCGGGCGGTGTCCAGCGGCAGTTCGTCCAGGGCGACCCCGCCCAGCAGGACCGAGACCCGTTCGGGAACGGCGGGGCCGCTGCCGTCACCGAACTCGCCCGCGGCGCCCTTGACGTCCTTGGCGTCCTTGGCGTCCTCGCCGCCCTCCGGCGGGTGTCCGCCGAGGCGTTCGGCGAGCCGGCCCGCGAGGTCCGGGTCCCCGCACACCACGGCGGTGAGCCGGCCCGCCGGGGCCAGGAGCCCGGTCACGGGGTCGTACAGGTCGCCGCCGGGCTCCGGGGCCCGTACGGCCGCGGAGGAGGGCCGCTCGGGGGCGTCGCCACGGGTCAACGACAGCACCCGGGCGGCCCGCTCGGCGGAGGGCCGGGAGAAGGAGTACGCCATCGCGATCTCCTCGAAGTGCCGCAGCGGGTAGAGCATCGTGGCCACCGCGCTGAAGGCCGCGACGAGTTGGCCGACTGCCAGCCGGTCGTCCAGGACGAGCACGGAGCCGTACCAGACCACCGCGATCAGCAGCACGCCCGGCAGCAGCACCTGGATCGCCGAGATCAACGCCCACATCCGGGCACTGCGCACGGCGGCCCTGCGGACTTCCTGCGAGGCCTCGCGGTAGCGGCCGAGGAACAGCTCCTCGCCGCCGATGCCGCGCAGCACCCGCAGTCCCGCCACGGTGTCGGAGGCCAGTTCGGTGGCCTTGCCGGCCTTCTCCCGCTGGACGTCGGCGCGCCGGGTGGCGCGCGGCAGCAGCGGCAGGACGGACAGGGCGAGCACCGGGATGCCGAGGGCGACGACGGTTCCGATGGCGGGTGCGTAGAAGAGCAGGCCGACACAGATGGCGACGACGGAGAAGGCGGCGGCGAGGAAGCGGGAGACCGCCTCCACGAACCAGCCGATCTTCTCCACGTCGCCGGTGGAGACGGCGACGACCTCGCCCGCCGCGACCCGGCGGGTCAGGGCCGCGCCGAGTTCGGCGGTCTTGCGCGCGAGCAGCTGCTGCACCCGCGCGGCGGCCGTGATCCAGTTGGTGACGGCGGTGCGGTGGAGCATGGCGTCGCCGACCGCGATCGCGACGCCGACCAGGGCCAGCAGCGCCCCGACGAGCAGCAGCCGGGCGCCGTCGCGATCCACGACCGCGTCGACGCCGAGCCCCACCGCGTACGGCAGGCCCGCGATGCCGCAGAAGTGGAGCAGGCCCCAGCACAGGCTCTTGACCTGTCCGCCGAGTTGGCCCCGTCCGAGCCACACCAGGAAGCGGGGGCCGGAGCGGGCGTCGGGTACACCGGGATCCGGATACGGGAGATCGCTGATCTGCATGACGCCCCATGACTGGTCGAGAGGTCCAAACCGTGCAAGGTTCGCCTTCCGGACCGGAGTCGGGCAATCGATTTTGCGTTGGCCAAGGCCTCACGCGGCAGGATGTCCCGTGGCTCCCGCCGCATGACACCCGGTCAGGGGCGCGTGGCCCGCTCCAGCTCCAGCAGCACCGAGCGGTAGCTGCGGCCGGTGGCCCGGTCCATCCCCACTTCGCACATGCGGTTCGCCGACAGGTGCGCGTCGAACGCCCGTGAGGTCACCTCCGCCGCCTCCCGCGCCGTCGCCGAGGCGGTCAACTCCGGGTGCAGCATGCCCCGGTCGCCCGCGAAGGCGCAGCAGCCCAGGTCCTCGGGCACCACCACCTCCCGTGCGCACGCCCCGGCCACCGCCAGCAGCTGCGCCTCCACACCCAAATGGCGCATCGAGCAGGTGGGATGGAGCACCGCCGAGCCCACGGTGCGCCGGATCGTGAGGTGCGGCAGCAGCTCCTGCGCCGCCCACACGACCGAGTCGACGACCCGCAGCTCCGCGTGCAGGGCGCGGTTGTCGTCGGTCAGGTACGGGACCACCTCCCGCGCGAGGCCCAGCGTGCAGGACGAGGCGTCGACGACGAGCGGCAGCCGCCCTCCCGCCGTCCAGCCCCAGGCGGCCTCCACGATCCGGTTGGCCATCACCCGGTTGCCGGCCTCGTAGCCCTTGGAGTGCCAGATCGTCGCGCAGCAGGTCCCGGCGGTGTCACCCGGAATCCACACCGGCTTTCCGGCCCGCTCGGAAACGGCCACCACGGCCTCCTGCAAGGACACGTCGGACGGGTCGTCCGGTCCGCCGAAGATCCGGTTGACACAGGCCGGATAGTAGACGGCCGCCGCACCCACCCGCCGGGTCGCAGGGGCCCTGCGGGCCGCGGCGCCGGGGAGCTGGGGCAGCCACTGCGGCACCAGGTCGGGCCGTACGGCGCGCCGCACGGCCCCCGCCACCGCGGCCGGCAGCCGGTCCCCGACCAGGCCGGTGACCCGGTCGGCGGCGGCCACCGCCAGCCGGGCCGCGCCCTCGACGGCCGCGAACCGGCGGGCGGCGAGCTCGGCCGCCCGCTCCTCGCGCGGGCCGTGCCGGCGGTGGCGGAAGTCCCGTACCAGCGCGCCCGTGTCGATGCCGACGGGGCAGGCGAGCATGCAGGTGGAGTCGCCCGCGCAGGTGTCGACGGCGTCGTACCCGTACGACTCCAGCAGGCCGTCCAGCACCTGCGAGCCCGGCTGCTGGCGCATCACCTCCCGGCGCAGCACGATCCGCTGGCGCGGTGTCGTCGTCAGGTCCTTGCTGGGGCAGGTCGGTTCGCAGAACCCGCACTCGATGCAGGGATCGGCCACCGCCTCGACCCGGGGGATGGTCTTCAGGCCGCGCAGGTGGGCCTGCGGGTCGCGGTCGAGGAGGATCCGCGGGGCGAGCAGCCCGTCCGGGTCGACGACCGCC
The DNA here is from genome assembly GCF_040636955.1 of Streptomyces sp. NPDC032472. Lineage (NCBI taxonomy): Bacteria > Bacillati > Actinomycetota > Actinomycetes > Kitasatosporales > Streptomycetaceae > Streptomyces > Streptomyces sp. NPDC032472. Next base: position 163,618 of record NZ_JBEZVK010000005.1, on the reverse strand, counting down.
TTGGTGCGCCACATCAGCTCGGTGGCCCGGGGCCCCCACTCCAGCTCCAGGTAGGGGGCCATGTTGCGGCCCGTGGAGTGCTCGGCCTTCAGCGAGCCGTCGAAGCGCTCGACCGTGAGCCGGCAGAAGGCGTCCATGAACGCCGCGTACCGCTCGACGTCGGCGGGCCGTGAGGCGTCGAAGGCGAGCAGGAAGTGCAGGTTGCCGTGGGCCGCGTGCCCGGCGACGGCCGCGTCGAATCCGTGCTCCGCCTGCAGCGCGAGCAGGGCCTCGCAGGCCTCGGCCAGCCGGGAGGGCGGCACCGCGAAGTCCTCGGTGATCAGGGTGGTGCCCTGGGCGCGGGCCCCGCCGACGGCCGTGACGAAGGCCTTGCGGGCCTTCCAGTAGCCGTCGATCGTCCCCGGGTCCCGGGTGAAGGCGTTGGTGACCGACGGGACCGGGGCCACCAGGTCCAGCCCGGCGAGGACCTCGGCGGCGCGCCGCTCGTGCTCCGCGCGCCCCGCCTCGTCCGGGGCGCGGAACTCCACCAGCAGGGCCGTGGTGTCCTTCGGCAGGCCCGCCCAGTCGGCGGGGACCCCCGCGACGCGCACCGAGGCGCGCAGGGTGTTGCCGTCCATCACCTCGACGGCGAGGGCGCCGGCCGCGGTGAAGAGCGGGACCGCGGCCGCCGCGGCGGGCAGGGAGGGGAAGAACAGCAGGGCGGTGGTGCGCTCGCGGTCCAGCGCGAGGGTGTCGAAGACGAGCTCGGCGAGGAAGCCGAGCGTGCCCTCGGAGCCGACCATCAGACCGCGCAGGATCTCGACCGGCGTGGTGCCGTCCAGGTACGCGTCGAGGCGGTAGCCGGTGGTGTTCTTGATCTCGTACTTGGCCCGGATCCGGGCCACCAGCTCCGGATCGGCCTCGATCTCCCGTTTGATCTCCATCAGCCCGCGGCACAGCGCCGGCTCGGCGCGGGCCAGCTCCTCGTCGGCCAGCGGGTCGGCGGTGTCCACGACCGTGCCGCCCGGCAGCACGAAGGTCAGGGACGACAGCGTGCGGTACGCGTTCCTCATGGTCCCCGCCGTCATGCCGGACGCGTTGTTGGCGACGACCCCGCCGAGGGTGCAGGCGATCGCGCTGGCCGGGTCGGGCCCGAGGACGCGGCCGTGGCGGACGAGGGCGGCATTGGCCCGGGCCACGGTCGTGCCGGGCCGGATCCGGGCCCGGCGGCCGCCCTCCAGCACCTCGATGCCGGCCCAGTGGCGGCGTACGTCGACCAGGATGTCCTCGCCCTGGGCCTGGCCGTTGAGCGAGGTCCCGGCCGCCCGGAAGACCACCTCCCGCCCGCGCCCGTGGGCGTACGACAGGACCGCGGACACGTCGTCGATGTCCTCGGCCACCACCACGACCTGCGGCACGAAGCGGTACGGCGAGGCGTCGGAGGCGTAGCGGACCAGGTCGGACAGCTTCCACAGCACCTTCTGGGCGCCCAGCAGCTCGATCAGCTCGCTGCGCAGCGGCTCGGGGGTGCCGCCGGCGCGCCACTCGGGCACCCGGTCGGGGGAGGGGCCGCGGACGCTGTGCGGGCGCAGGGCCCCGGGCTTCGGTTCCAGCAGCGGCATCGCGACCCCTTGCTCCCGTCAGCAGCGGCGCCCCGCGGGGGCGTCCATCAAAGCGTCCAGCAGGCCGCCGAGCTGGTCCCGCTGCCCGGCGGTCAACGGAGCCAGGATCTCCTCTGCGGCGTCGGTCCGCGCGTTGCGCAGCCGGCGCAGCGTGGCGCGCCCCGTGTCCGTGAGCTCGATCCGTATGACGCGGCGGTTCGCCGGGTCGGGCGCGCGGCGCACGCAGTCGGCGGCCTCCAGGCCGTCCACCAGCGTCGTCACGGCACGGGGCACCACTTCCAGGCGCGCGGCGAGGTCCGCCATGCGGGGCGGCTGCCCGCCGTCGTAGTGCGAGACCAGCCGCAGCAGCCTGCTCTGGGCCGGGGTGATCCCGAGCGGCTCCAGGTGGCGCTTCTGGATCCGGTGGAGCCGGCGGGTCAGCCGCAGCAACTGCTCGGCGAGCACGCCGTCCGTGCTGTCCGCAGAGCTCTCGGGGGAGCTGTCGGGAGCGCCGGCGGTCGGGCAGTCGGCCGAGCTGTCGGTTTCGGAAGCGGTGCTCATACTGGTGAACGGTACCAGGACCAGACTCATTGTGAGCATAGGTAACAATGAGCTATGCTCATGCAAGTCTCGTCAGAAGGAGGCCCATGCGCCCCGAAGAACCGAATTGGACCCCATCGAAAGAAGCCCTCGACCCCAGCAGCCCCGCCCCCGCGGAGCGCCCGCGCGAACTGCGCCGGATCGTGGGCCTCTTCCGCCCCTACCGCGGCCGGCTCGCCGTCGTGGGGCTGCTCGTCTGTGCGTCCTCGCTGGTCGGCGTCGCCTCGCCGTTCCTGCTGAAGGAGATCCTGGACGTCGCCATCCCCGAGGGCCGCACCGGGCTGCTCAGCCTGCTCGCCCTCGGCATGATCCTCACCGCCGTCGTCACCAGTGTCTTCGGCGTGCTCCAGACCCTGATCTCCACCACCGTCGGCCAGCGCGTCATGCACGACCTGCGCACCGCCGTCTACGCCCAGCTCCAGCGGATGCCGCTGGCCTTCTTCACCCGCACCCGCACGGGCGAGGTGCAGTCCCGGATAGCCAACGACATCGGCGGCATGCAGGCCACCGTCACCTCGACCGCCACCTCGCTCGTCTCCAACCTGACGGCCGTGGTCGCCTCCGTGGTCGCCATGCTCGCGCTCGACTGGCGGCTGACCCTCGTCTCGCTGCTCCTGCTGCCCCTGTTCGTGTGGATCAGTCGGCGCGTGGGCCGCGAGCGCAAGAAGATCACCATGCAGCGGCAGAAGCAGATGGCCGCCATGGCCGCGACCGTCACCGAGTCCCTGTCCGTCAGCGGCATCCTGCTCGGCCGCACGATGGGCCGCGCCGACTCGCTCACCCGGTCCTTCGCCGAGGAGTCCGAGAAGCTCGTCTCCCTCGAAGTGCGCTCCAGCATGGCCGGGCGCTGGCGGATGTCCACCATCGGCATCGTCATGGCCGCCATGCCCGCGCTCATCTACTGGGCCGCGGGCATAGCCCTGCAGTCCGGCGCCCCGTCCCTCTCCGTCGGCACCCTCGTCGCCTTCGTCACGCTCCAGCAGGGCCTGTTCCGGCCCGCCGTGAGCCTGCTGTCGACAGGTGTGCAGATCCAGACCTCGCTGGCCCTGTTCGCCCGCATCTTCGAGTACCTCGACCTGCCGGTGGACATCACCGAGCGCGAGGACGCCGTCCGCCTGGAGCGCGCCAAGGGCGAGATCCGGCTGGAGGACGTGCACTTCGCGTACGACGCCAAGCACGGCCCCACCCTCACGGGGATCGACATCGCCGTCCCGGCCGGCGGCTCCCTCGCCGTGGTCGGCCCGACCGGCTCCGGAAAGAGCACCCTCAGCTACCTGGTGCCCCGGCTCTACGACGTCACCGGCGGACGGGTCGCCCTCGACGGGGTGGACGTGCGCGACCTCGACTTCGACTCGCTGGCCCGCTCCATAGGCGTGGTCTCCCAGGAGACCTACCTCTTCCACGCCTCGGTCGCCGACAACCTGCGCTTCGCCAAACCGGACGCCACCGACGAGGAGATCACCGAGGCGGCCCGCGCGGCGCAGATCCACGACCACATCGCGTCCCTGCCCGACGGGTACGACACCCTGGTCGGCGAGCGCGGCTACCGCTTCTCCGGCGGCGAGAAGCAGCGCCTGGCCATTGCCCGGACCATCCTGCGCGACCCGCCGGTGCTGATCCTCGACGAGGCCACGAGCGCCCTCGACACCCGCACGGAGCACGCCGTGCAGCAGGCCATCGACAACCTCTCCGCAGGCCGCACCACCATCACCATCGCGCACCGGCTCTCCACCGTTCGCGACGCCGACCAGATCGTCGTCCTGGACAAGGGGCGCATCGCCGAACGCGGCACGCACGACGAACTGCTGGAGGCCGGCGGCCGGTACGCGGCCCTGGTCCGCCGGGACCGCGAGACCGCGGGCGGCGAGCGTGCGGAGCAGGTGGAGCAGGTGGAGCAGGTGGAGCAGGTGGAGCAGGTGGAGCAGGTGGAGCGGGCCGAGAGGGCGGAAGGTGCCGCACGCGCCGAGCGGGCCGAACGTGTGGAACGTGTGATCGTCTGACCGGTGCGGGGGCGTGATGCCCCGGAATATGGCGCTGTGCCGTTTAGCGTGCCCGTATGCGCCCTGAGTACCGGCTGCCACGACATCGATCCCGCCTGACCCGCCGGGGCCGTCTGGCGATCTTCTTCTGCATGCTGCTCGCGACCGGCGTGGCCGTGCTCGTACCGCTGCTGCGCGGCGCTGAGCCGGAAGCCCCCGAGGTCCTGGGCCGGCTGACCATCCCCGAAGGCTGGCGGGCCCCGCAGGTCTACGCCGCCATCGACCGCGAGCTGAAGCTCCCGGCCGGGTCCGCCCAGGTCGCGGCCGCCGCGACGGAACTGGCCCTGCCCGCCGAGGCGAAGGGAAATCCGGAGGGGTTCCTGTTCCCGGCGACGTACCCGGTGACCTCGAAGACCACGGCCGGCTCGCTCCTCGCCTCCATGGTGGGGACGGCCAATCGCCACCTCGCCGCCCGGGCGGTCGCCGACGGCGGCAAGGCACACGGCATGACCCCGTACCAGACGGCCACCCTGGCCAGCATCATCGAGGCGGAGGCCGACTCCCGCGCCGACATGGGCAAGGTCGCCCGCGTGGTGCACAACCGGCTGGCGAAGGCGATGCCGCTCCAGATGGACTCCACGCTCAACTACGCGCTGGACCGCCGCACGCTGAACACCACGCTGAGCGACACGCGCATCGACAGCCCCTTCAACACCTACCGGCGGCAGGGGCTCCCGCCCGCCCCGATCGACAACCCCGGCGCGGACGCCCTGGCGGCCGCCGTCGCGCCGACGCCCGGCGACTGGCTGTTCTTCGTCACCGTGAAGCCGGGGGACACCCGCTTCTCGGTGACGTACGAGGAGCACAAGAAGCACGTCGCGGAGTTCAACCGCATCCGCGCCGCCGCCACTTCGGGAGCCGCGCAGGCCCGCGCCGGGTCCCGTCCCGACGGCGCCGACTAGAGCGCCGCGGCAGCCCCGGCCGGTTCGAGGGCGGAGGCGCCGAGGGGGGAAGCATCGGGGGCGTCGGCGGGGTTCCGGGGTGCGAGCAGGCGGCGGATCTCGCGGACCGCGGCGCCGCCGGCCCGGTTGGCGCCGATGGTGGAGGCCGAGGGGCCGTAGCCGACCAGGTGGACCCGCTCGTCGCGGACCGCGCGCGTGCCCTCGACCCGGATGCCGCCGCCCGGCTCGCGCAGCCGCAGCGGGGCCAGGTGGTCGATGGCCGCCCGGAAGCCGGTCGCCCACAGGATCACATCGGCCTCCACGTGCCGCCCGTCGTCCCAGGCCACGCCCGTCGGCGTGATCCGGTCGAACACGGGCATGCGGTCCAGTACGCCCGAGGCGATCCCGGCCCGGACCGCCTCGTTCAGGGCCAGCCCGGTGACGCTGACCACGCTCTGCGGGGGCAGCCCGCGGCGCACCCGCTCGTCGACCCGGGCCACGGCCGCGCGGCCCTCGGCCTCCCCGAACGGCCCGTCGCGGAACACCGGGGGCCTCCGGGTCACCCAGGTGGTCTGCGCGGCCACCTCGGCGATCTCCAGCAGGTGCTGCACCGCCGAGGTGCCGCCGCCCACCACGACCACCCGGGCGCCGGCGAACGCCTGCGGCCCCGGGTAGTCCGCGGTGTGCAGCTGGCGCCCCCGGAAGGTCTCCTGCCCCGGGTAGCGCGGCCAGAAGGGCCGGTCCCAGGTACCGGTGGCGTTGATCAGGGCCCGGGCGGACCAGACGCCGGCCGAGGACTCCACGCGCAGCCGCCCGTCGGTGCCCTCCCGTACGGCGGTGACGTCCACGGGGCGGCGCACGTCCAGGCCGAACCGGCGCTCGTACGCCGCGAAGTACTCCCCGATCACCGCCGACGAGGGCCGCAGCGGGTCCGCGCCCGTGAGCTCCATGCCGGGCAGCGCGTGCATCCCGTGGACCTTGCCGTACGTCAGGGACGGCCAGCGGTACTGCCATGCGCCGCCCGGGAGCGGGGCATGGTCCAGGACCACGTGGCCGATCCCCGCCCGCGCCAGGTGGTAGGCGCTCGACAGCCCCGCCTGCCCGGCGCCCACGACCACCACGTCGATCGCGCCGGCAGTGGCGTTCGCGCTGGTGCCGGTGGGCCGCGTCCCCCGTATGAGTTCGTTCACGGTTCTACTAACTCGTGGGGGTGGCGGGATCTTCCCCGTTCCCTTTTCGAGGGGCGCCCCGTCAGGGCCGCCGCAGCACCGCCGGAACCGGCCCCGCCGGCTGGAGCGTCAGCCCGGGGAAGACCGGCACCGGTGTGGGGCCGGAGTCCACGTGGAACCTCTGGGCCAGCACCGCCAGCACCAGCGCCGCCTCCACCAGGGCGAACCGCGCCCCCAGGCAGGCCCGCGGGCCCCCGCCGAACGGGATCCAGGCCTGCTCGGAGGCCGCATGCGCGGCAGCGCCGTCGGCGGACCAGCGCTCCGGGCGGAACGCCTCCGGATCGGGGAACCACCGCTTGTCCCGGTGCATCGACCAGGGGCTGGTCCACACGGTCGTCCCCGCCGGCACCGCCCGCCCGCCGATCGATGCGCCCTCCCCGGCGACCGCCGAGATCAGCCAGACCGGCGGATACACTCGCAGCGCCTCCTTGACCACCTGCCGGGTCCAGGTCAGCCGCTCGTAGTCCTCGTACGTCGGCAGTCGGCCGCCCAGCACCCGGTCCAGCTCCTCCGTCAGCCGGGCCCGCGCCTCGGGCGCACCCGACAGCAGCTGCCAGGCCCAGGTCAGCGTGGTCGACGTGGTCTCGTGGCCGCCGATGTACAGGGTGATCGACTCGTCCCGCAGCTCCTTCTGCGACAGCGGGGCGCCCTGCTCGTCGCGGGCCGCCAGCAGCCGGCTCAGCAGGTCGTCCCGCTCGGGGCCACCGTCCTGCGAGGCCGCCTCGTGCTCCCGTACGACGTACGCGATCTCCCGGTCGAGGACCGCCACGGCCCGGCGCATCCGGCGGCGGCCCGGAGTCTGCACCCAGGGCGGCAGGAACAGCGTCACGCCGCGGAACTCGGCGCCCAGCTCCCGCTGCGCCGTGGCCATCGCCGCACTGATCGGGGCCTCGCGGCCGGCGGCGTCGCTGCCGAAGAGGGTGCGCACCGCGATCCGCTGCGTGAGCCCGGCCATCTCCCGGTGCACGTCGATCCGGCCGCCCTCGGCCCAGCCGCGGGCCAGCGCGTCGGCGCACTCCACCATCGTGGCGGCGTACGCACGCACCTGACGGGGCCGGACGGCCGGCTGGACCAAGGCCCGCTTGCGGCGCCAGTCCTCCCCGGTGGAGACCACGACGCCGTCGCCGAGCAGTTGGTGGAACGCCCAGCCCAACTCCATCGGCTTGAACGTTTTTTCAACGGAGCCGAGCAGCTCGCCGGCATGCTCGGGCCGGGAGATCAGCACGTTGCGCTGCGGCCCGAGCGCCCAGGGCACCCAGTCGCCGTAGTCGTCGCGCAACGACTCGAAGAAGGCGAGGGGATCGCGGGCGAAGGCCGGCAGGTTCCCGAGGAGGGGCCACCGGCGCGGTCCGCGCTCGGTGTCCGTGGGCAGCAGGGTGGCGGTCACGCCACGCATGGTCGCAGCGCACCGCCCGGCCCGCCAGAGCTCCGCGCGCCGTAACACTTCGGCCTGGCAGGCCGGTTGGAGGGCTGCGGCGGCCCGGCGGCCCGGCAGCCCGGCGGTGTGGTGTCCGGCGGTCCGGCGTCCGGTCAGTGCGCCCCGCCTCAGGCGGTGCGGCGGGCGGACAGCCAGGCGTACACCGCCTCAGCGCTGAACTCCGGCTGGCCGGAGGGGAAGACGAGCTCCGCCGTCGCGAACCCGGGATCGCCGGCCGCCTCCTCCCCGTACGGCACGGCCACACACGCCATACCCGCCGCATGCGCGGCCCGCACCCCCGGCGCCGCGTCCTCGACGACCACGCAGTCCGCCGGCCGCACGCCGAGCCGGCGCGCCGCCTCCAGGAAGACGTCCGGGGCCGGCTTTCCGTGTGCGACCTCCTCGGCGGAGACGGCCGTGGTCAGCAGCGCGTCCAGCCCCGTCCCGGCCAGCACCGCGTCGATCGCCTCGCGCGAGGACCCCGACGCCACCGCCATCGGCACCCCCTCCGCATGCAGCCGCTCCACGAACTTCCGCATCTGCGGAAACGCTTCGGTGCCGCCGCGGGCCAGCTCCAGGTACGCCGCGTTCTGCTCGGCCAGCAGCTGTTCGACCGGCGCCGGGATGCCGTACCGGTCCTTGAGGATCTCCAGCGTCTCCAGGGTGCCGATGCCGATGAACCGGGAGTGCTGCTCCCACGTGAAATCGGGCACCCCGTGGCGCTCCAGGGTGCGCCGCCCGGACTCGTAGTAGTTCGGCTCGCTGTCCACGAGGGTGCCGTCGAGATCGAATATGACGGAGATCATCCGCTGCGCCCGTTCTGCCGGTCCTGCCCGTCCTGATGTACGTGCTCGCCCGGCCATCTTGCCAGGACGCGCTCGTCAGGAGGCGCGCGCCGCCCGTCCCACGGACTCCACCAGGGGCAGCAGCCGGTGCGCCACCCGCTCGCGCAGCGCCACCTCGGTCCGGGTGCGGACCACGCCCGGGAGCCGGATCAGCCGCTGGATCACGTCCTCCAGGTGCTCGTTGTCCCGGGCCGCCACCCGGGTCAGCAGGTCACCGCCGCCGGTGATCGAGAACGCCTCGATGATCTCGGGCACGGCCGCCAGCGCATCGCCGACCTCGTCCAGATGGCCCTGCGTCACCTCGATGTGCACGAAGGCCAGGACCGGGTGGCCGAGCGCCGCGGGGGAGATCACCGGCCCCGTCCCGGTGATCACACCGGTGCGCTCCAGCCGGTCGAGGCGGGCCTGCAGGGTGCCGCGCGCCACCCCCAGGATCCGGGCGTACTCGCGGATGCTGGTGCGCGGCTGCTCGATCAGCAGGCGCAGAATCCGGGTGTCGAGCTCGTCCACCGCCATGCCGCGACTGTACCAATGGCCCAGTTCAGGGGCGCCGCGTCGGCATGCGCGCGGGCGGCCCCGGTGCATCCGGGACCGGCCGTCCGGCCGAATCCCTGTCGAGGAGCCTCCCCCACCGGGGAGCACGAAGAGCGGAGCGCGAACCATGACCGGTCTGCACTGCCTGGTCACCGGGGCCACCGGCTACATCGGTGGCCGACTGGTGCCCGAACTCCTCGCCGCCGGCCATCGCGTCCGGTGCCTGGCCCGTTCGCCGGAGAAGCTGCGCGACCACCCGTGGGCCGGGCGGACCGAGACGGTCCGCGGAGACGTCGGCGATGCCGCGGACGTGGCCGCGGCCCTGGAGGGCATCGACGTCGCCTACTACCTCGTCCACGCCCTCGGCGGCGGCCAGGGGTTCGAGGAACGCGACCGGGCCGCTGCCCGCGTCTTCGCCGAGCAGGCCCGGGCGGCCGGCGTCCGCCGCATCGTCTACCTCGGCGGCCTCACCCCGGCCGGGATCCCGCTGCGCGAGCTGTCCCCGCACCTGCGTTCGCGCGCCGAGGTCGGCCGGATCCTGCTCGCCTCCGGCGTCCCGACCACCGTCCTGCGCGCCGCCGTCATCATCGGCTCCGGCTCGGCCTCCTTCGAGATGCTGCGCTACCTGACCGAGCGGCTGCCCGTCATGGTCACCCCCAGCTGGGTCGGCACCCGGGTCCAGCCCGTGGCCGTCCGCGACGTGCTGCGCTACCTGGTGGGCAGCGCCGCCATGCCGCCCGAGGTCAGCCGGGCCTTCGACATCGGCGGCCCCGACGTGGTCACGTACGAGGAGATGATGCGCCGCTACGCGGCCATTGCCGGGCTGCCCCCGCGGTTCATCCTGCGCGTCCCGATGCTGACCCCGGGGCTGTCCAGCCACTGGATCGGCTTGGTCACCCCCGTCCCGCGGGCCCTGGCCCGGCCGCTCGCCGAATCGCTGCGCCACGAGGTGGTGTGCGCCGAGCACGACATCGCCCGCCACGTTCCCGACCCGCCGGGCGCCCCGATCGGCCTCGACGAGGCACTGGCGCTCGCCCTGCAACGGGTGCGCGAGGCGCAGGTCACCACGCGCTGGTCCTCCGCCGCCGTGCCCGGCGCACCGAGCGACCCGCTGCCCACCGACCCCGACTGGGCGGGCGGCAGCCTCTACACCGACCGGCGGGAGCGCACCGTGGACGCCTCGCCCGCCGCCCTGTGGCAGGTGGTGGAGGGCATCGGCGGCGAGAACGGCTGGTACTCCTTCCCCCTGGCCTGGGCCGTACGGGGCTGGCTGGACCGGCTCGTCGGCGGGGTCGGTATCCGCCGCGGGCGGCGCGACGCGGCCCGGCTGCGGGTGGGGGACTCCCTCGACTTCTGGCGGGTGGAGGAGATCGAGGCGGGCCGGTTGCTGCGACTGCGCGCCGAGATGCGACTGCCGGGGCTCGCGTGGCTGGAGATGTATGCGGAGCCCGCACCGGCGGCTGCCGGCGACGGGCCGGCGCCCCGCGCCCGCTACCGGCAGCGGGCCCTGTTCCACCCGCACGGGCTGCTCGGGCACCTCTACTGGTGGAGCGTCTCGCCCTTCCACGCCGTGGTCTTCGGCGGCATGGCCCGCAACATCGCCCGCGCCGCGTGCCGGCTGCAGGAGCGGACCGGCGACGCGACCGGTGCATCCGCGGAGCCTGCACCGGCCGAAGTACCGGACGAGAGCGGCCGGCCCCACGAGCCAGGACGGCCTTGACCGGCCCGCCCTCCTGCGCCCCAGCCCTTGACACGCCAAGCCCCTGGCCCGCCCGCCACCTGCCCCTCAGCCCTTGACCCGACCAGCCCCCGGCCCGTCCGCACTCTGGCCCGCCCATTGCCTGCCCGACCCGACCCGGACCCCTCACCCTGACCGGAGCGAGACCCATGAACGTCGCGGTGGTCCTCTACACCTCCGACCTGCGCTTGCACGACCACCCCCCGCTGCGCGCCGCGCTGTCCTCCTGCGACCGGGTGGTCCCGCTCTTCGTCCGCGACCGCGCGGTCGACGCCGCCGGCTTCGCCGCACCCAACCGGCTGGCCTTCCTCGCCGACTGCCTCGCCGACCTCGACACCGCCCTGCGCGAGCGCGGCGGCCGCCTGATCCTGCGCTCCGGCGACACCGCCGCCGAGGTCTGCCGACTGGCCGGGGAGTGCGACGCCGACGAGGTCCACATGGCCGCCGGCGTCAGCGGCTTCGCCCACGCCCGCGAGGAGCGGCTGCGCGCCGCCCTCGAAGCGGAGGGCCGCCGGCTCTACGTGCACGACGGGGTGGCCACCGTCGCCGCCCCGGGCGTCGTCCACCCGGCCGGCTCCGACCACTTCGCCGTCTTCACCCCGTACTTCCGCCGCTGGGCCGAGCTGGCGCCGCGGCCCGTCCTGCCCGCCCCGCGCTCCGTGCGCGTGCCCGAGGGCCTCGGTTCGGAACCGCTGCCCCGGAGCGGGGCCGTCACGGGTGTCTCCCCGGGCCTCGCGCCCGGCGGCGAGCGCGAGGCCCGTACCCTCCTGGCGCGCTGGCTGCGCGCCGGCCTGTCCCGCTACGCCGACGCCCACGACGACCTGGCCGGCGACGCCACCTCCCGGCTCTCCCCCCACCTGCACTTCGGCACGCTCTCGCCCACCGAGGCCGTCCACCGGGCCCGCGCCGTCGAAGGGCCCGGCGCCGAGGCCTTCGTACGCCAGCTGTGCTGGCGCGACTTCCACCACCAGGTGCTCGCCGCCCGCCCCGACAGCGCGGCCCACGACTACCGGGGCCGCGGGGACCACTGGCGCACCGGCCCGGCCGCGGAGGAGGACACCGAGGCCTGGAAGCAGGGCCGCACCGGCTACCCGGTGGTCGACGCGGCCATGCGCCAGCTGCGGCACGAGGGCTGGATGCACAATCGGGGCCGGCTGCTCGCCGCGAGCTTCCTGACCAAGACCCTGTACGTGGACTGGCGGATCGGAGCCCGCCACTTCCTCGACCTCCTGGTCGACGGTGACCTCGCCAACAACCAGCTCAACTGGCAGTGGGTGGCCGGCACCGGCACCGACACCCGGCCCAACCGGATCCTGAACCCGGTGCGGCAGGGCCTCCGCTTCGATCCGGACGGCCGCTACGTGCACCGCTGGGTCCCCGAGCTCGCCGGCCTCGACGGCCCCCACCTGCACGAACCCTGGCGCCTGGCCACCTTGGACCGGGCCCGCTACAGCTATCCGGACCCCGTGGTGGACCTCCCCACCGCCCTCGCCCGCTTCCGCCGCGCACGCGGCACGGACTGACCCCCGGGCCACCGGCCGGGCCGTATCGTGAGCGGGTGGACAGCGTGCACGGCGTGCCCCCTTCAGCGTCTCCGGACCCCTCGAAGGCGCCGGCTCCGCAGGGGCTGCCCGCCGCCGCGTTGAGCACCGGCGCCGTCGCCCGCCGGCTCGGGGTGTCCCCGACCACCGTCCGTTCCTGGGAGCGGCGGTACGCCATCGGTCCGGCCCACCGCGAGGACGGCCGGCACCGCCGCTGGACCCCGCAGGACATCGCCCGCCTGGAGCTGATGTGCCGGCTCACGGCGCAGGGCGTCCCCCCGGCCGAGGCGGCCCGTACGGCACGCGGCGGCGCCCCCGGACCGGCCGCGGCGCGTACGGAGCCGCCGGCGGCCCCCGCCGACCGCTCGGGCGGGCCCGGCAGCGGACTGCCGCTGGGCGCGGTCCGCCCGGAATGCCGCGGCCTGTCCCGAGCCGCCGTACGCCTCGACGCACCGGCCGTGTCGGACCTGCTGGAGGCCGCCCTGGCCGACCACGGCCTGGTCCCCGCCTGGGAGGAGGTCATCGCGCCGACCCTGCACGCGGTGGGCCGCAAATGGGCCACCGCCGGGGAGCGGTACGTGGAGGTCGAGCACCTGCTGTCCTGGCACGTCTCCGCCGCCCTGCACCGGATCCGGCCCCGGCCCGAGCCCCCGCACACCCCGCCGGTGCTGCTGGCGTGCGTGCCCGGCGAGCAGCACAGCCTGCCCATCGAGGCGTTGACCGCTGCGCTCGGCGAACGGGGCGTGGCCGCCCGGATGTTCGGAGCGGCCCTGCCCGCCGAGGCCCTGCACGAGGCCGTACGACGTACCGGTCCGCGCGCCGTCGTCCTGTGGGCGCAGTCCCGTACGACCGCCGACCGCGCCCTGGCCAGGTCGGTCGCGGGCATCGAGTGGGGCCTGCGCGGCGCCCGCGGCCACTCGGCGCTGCTGCTGGCCGGACCCGGCTGGGCCAGCGGCACGCCGCTGCCGCGCACCGAACGGCTGCACGGGCTGGGCCAGGCCCTCGCGGTCATCGACCCGCGGGCACCTGCTCCGGCAGGGTCCGGCGGAGCCGGCCCAGGGCCCTTCGCATATGGCTCTTGACGGTGCCCAGCGGAAGCCCGGTGCGGTCCGCGATCTCCGCCTGCGTCAGATCGGCGTAGAACGCCAGGTGCAGCACTTGCTGCTGCGCCGACGGCAGCCGGGCCAGCTCGGACAGGAGCAGCACCCGGTCCACGGCCTGCTCCGCCTCCGGCAGCGGTGCCGGCCCGGGGCACCCGCCCGCCTGCGCCGCGATGCGGGCGGCGGCGTCGGCCGCCAGTGCGCGCCGGGCCCGCGCCCGGAGCGCGTCGGCCACCTTGTGGCGGGTGATCCCGGTCAGCCAGGCCCCGAACCCGCCCGGCCCCGGCCGGTAGCGGCTCCGGCCCCGCCAGGCGGCCAGGAAGACGTGCTGCGTGACGTCCTCGGCCTCCCGCTCATCGCCCAGAGCACGCTGGGCAAGCGCATGGACGAGGGGCCGCCACCGCCGGTACACGGCCTCCACGGACCGCTCCTCACCCGCCGCGAATCCGGCGGCAATCCACGCCTGGCCCGCCTGGGGGCTGGCGGCGGGCCACTTCTCGACCGGCTCGAACCCGGCGGCCACCCGCTCCGCGCCCGCGCCCCCGCTCCTGAGCTCACCCATGATCCGAGCGTCGCGACCCGGGCCTCGCCACCGCCAGTCGCACCGTTTCCGCATCGTTTGGCGAACCGGGGGACCTCCACCGCGGCGACGTGCCGAGTGCCCCGTTGCGTTCGCGGGCCCGTGGGCGTGGCCCGCGGTGGTGGAGGGGGCGGAGGGCTATGGTCCGGAGGGTGAGCGACCTGCTGCTGGTGAGGCACGGCGAGACGGCGTGGAGCGCCACCGGGCGGCACACCGGCCGCACCGACGTCCCGCTCGCGCCCGCCGGGGTCGAGCAGGCCATCTCGCTCGCCCCGTTCTTCCGGGACCTCGCACCCACGCCCGCCCTGGTGCTGACCAGCCCGATGCGCCGCGCGGTCGCCACCGCGCAGCTCGCCGGGCTCCACGGCGGCATCACCGACCCCGACCTCTGCGAGTGGGACTACGGCGGCTACGAAGGCGTGACCACCGCCGAGATCCGCCGGACCCGCCCCTCCTGGTCGCTGTGGACCGACGGCGTCCCGCCCGGCGACGGCGACCATCCCGGGGAGGACGCCGCCCAGGTCGGCGCCCGGGCCGACCGCGCCCTGGTCCGGCTGGCGCCGGCCCTCTCCGGGGACGGCGGCAGCGCCGTCGTCGTCGCCCACGGCCACTTCCTGCGCGTGCTCACGGCCCGCTACCTCCGGCTGCCGCCCGAAGAGGGCCGGCTCTTCCTCCTGCGCACCGGCACGGTCAGCGTGCTGTCCACCGAGCACGGCCTCCCGGTGATCGCGGGATGGAACGTCCGGCCCTGACGGCGTCGCCGACGGCGGGGCCCCGCCTCCTTTCGGGCCCCGCTGTACGGGCTGGTCCGTTGGTCCGGGCCTGGCCGGAGATTCGCGGTGCGGAGTGAGCCATTGGCCCAGTGGTCAGGGGCCGTGTTGAGCCAGTGGGCCCCCGAATGGTTATCTGTGGTGTATCCATGTACTTACGGCGCCGCGCGGTGCCGGGCGGCAACGAGGCCGTCCCGGAGCGCGGTGCCTTCGCTGTGCCCGCCTGCCGCCCACCACCCCCGGGCGGACGCCGGGCCGGCGCGCACCACCTTGAGGGGGGCGGCACACCGCCGTGAAGAGGATGTTCGTGGCTCCGGATCCGGGGCGCCTGAGACTGCGCAACTCGCTGCGGGCCGTGATCGGCGTCGCCCTCGCCGTGGCGGTGGCCGAACTGTGCGGCCTCTCCCTCACCGCGTCGATCACGGGGGGCCTGGCGGCCCTGCTCGCCCTGTTCACCGTGCTCGACCCCACGGTCGGCGCCCAGCGCGCCACGACCGCGCTGCTGCCCGTCGCCGGCTTCCCCGTCCTGGCGCTGGCCACCACCCTGCACGACATGCCGCACGCCCGCGACGCCGCCTTCCTCGCCGTCGTGTTCGCCGGCGTCTACGCCCGCCGCTGGGGGCCGCGCGGGCACGCCCTCGGCATCTTCGGCTTCATGATGTTCTTCGTCACCCAGTTCCTGCACGCCGTCCCGGAGCAGCTGCCCGAGCTGTACGCCGCCGTCGGACTGGCGCTGCTCGCCTCCGGCGCCGCGCGGTTCCTGCTGTGGCCGATCGAGCGGCGCACCCCGCCGCCCGCCGCCCCGCCCGCACTGCCCGGAACCGGGCTGGCCCGGCCGACCACGCGGCAGGCCTTCCAGGCCACCGTCGCCTGCGGGTTCGCGCTCGCCATCGGCCAGGCCCTCTCCGAGGACCGCTGGTACTGGGCCGTGGGCACCGCCTGGTGGATCTTCGTCAACACCGCCTCCCGCGGCGAGACCCTCGTCCGCGGCTTCCGCCGCGTCCTCGGCACCGTCATCGGCATCGCCGCCGGCCTGCTGATCGCCGTACCGCTGCACGGCGCACCCGCCCCCACCGCCGCGCTCGTCGCCGTATGCGTCTTCGGGATCTTCTACACCGCGGCGCCGTCCTACTCCTGGATGATGTTCTTCGTCACGGTCATGGCGGGCCTGCTGTACGGGCTCCTCGGCGTCCTGCACCCCGGCCTGCTGCTCCTGCGCTTCCAGGAGACCGCCATCGGCGCACTCGGCGCCGGCCTCGCCGTGATCCTCGTCCTCCCGGTGAGCACGCACGCCGCCAACGACGCCTGGATCCAGCGCGCCCTGCACTGCGTACGCGCCGCCACGGCGGCCGCACTCGACCGCCTCGCCGGAGACCCCGAGGCCGACCCCGCCCCGCACGCCGCCGAGCTCGAACTGCTGCTCGGCCGCGCCCGGACCGCCCTCGCACCGCTCGTCCACCCGCTGAGCCCGCTGCGCGCCCGCAAGGCCCGGGCCCGGCAGGTCCTCGTCCTGCTGGACGACTGCGCCCGGGAAGTGCGCGGGCTGGTGGCCGTCGCCGCCGACCCGCAGGCCTCCCACGACGCCCGCCTCGCCGCCGCGTGCTGGCGCGTCGAGGCGGCCGTGGAGGCCCTCACGGCCCCTGTGGCCCAGGTGAGTGCCGACTCCGTCGCGGCTGCCTGTCCGAGGCCCGCCGCTGCCGGTGCCGCTGCCGCTGCTGCCGGTGCCGCGCCCGAGGGCGTGCCGGCGCTGGCGCACCTGCACGGCCTCGAACACGCCCTCGTGGCGCTGCACGCCCCGCTGCGCACCGACCCGCGGTCCCCGCTCGTCATCACCGCCTGACCGTATGACCGTATGACCGTATGACGGTCTGACCGTCTGACTGAAAGCCGCGCCCCGGGAATCGGGCCGGTCGTAAGGTCGGCGCCATGGACATCACGTACCGCACGGCCCGGCCGGAGGACGCGGAGGCCATCGCGCGGCTCGACGGCTCGTTCACCACGCACACCGTGTTCGAGGTGGTCGGCGGGGAGACCGGCTTCTCGGTGCGCGAGGTGCCGGTCGACCCGCCCGTGCGCAAGGTGTTCCCCGGAGACGAGGCAGAGGACGGGGACGAGGTCGAGAACGAGGACGAGGGCGATGCTGCCGATACCCCCGACGCGGTGGGCGGGGCGGCGGAGGGCGACGAGCGGGTCTTCGTCGCCCTCGACGGGGAGGCGGTGTGCGGGTTCGCCGCGGTGACCTACGCCCCGTGGAACCGCCGCGTCGCCATCGACGACATCGAGGTCTCCCCGGCCCACCGCGGCCGCGGCATCGGCCGGACCCTCATGGAGCACGCCGCCGGCTTCGCCCGCGAACGAGGCGCCGCCCACCTGTGGTTGGAGGTCAGCACGGTCAACGCCCCCGCCGTGCACGCCTACCGGTCCATGGGGTTCGCCCTCTGCGGCCTCGACACCGCCCTGTACGACGGCACCGCCTCGGCGGGGGAGCAGGCGCTGTTCATGAGCCGGCCGTGCCCCTGATGTGCCCTACGCCGCGGATCGTACGCCGCGTCGGACGGGCCCGCAGGGCGATGGCTCGAAGATCACTCGGTGGAGTGCTCCGGGTTCTCGCCCCCTCACGCGACTGACCTGCGGCATGTACAACGGGTGATTGTTCACCGCACATTCATCCGGCACGTACAGGGTGGATCTGTCCGGACAGGGGGTAACCGCCCGGGATGGAAATACTTCAAGAGCGCTCGACCACCGACCAAGTGTGGCAGGCGGCGGAGGAGTTCATCCGACTCTTCCATCGGGAGGTTCCGCAGGCAGGCGATCCGCAGGCCCGACTCGCCGCCGTGCGGGCCGAGATCGCGGAGACCGGCACCTATCGGCACACCCCGCAGGAGCTGGCCCACGGAGCCCGAGTCGCCTGGCGCAACAGCAACCGCTGCATAGGCCGCCTCTACTGGAACTCGCTGCGGGTGCGCGACCGGCGTGAACTGACCGACGCCGACGAGATCGCCGACGAGTGCTTCCAGCACCTGCGCGAGGCGACCAACGGCGGCAGGGTCAGACCCACGATCACCGTCTTCGCGCCGGACACCCCGGACCGCCCGGGCCCGCTGATCTGGAGCGAGCAGCTCGTCCGCTACGCCGGCTACGGCGACCACCCGTCGATCACCGTCGGGGACGCCCGCAACGCCCCGCTCACACGTGCACTGCTCTCCCTCGGCTGGAGCGGCGGCGCCGGAACGCCCTTCGACCTGCTCCCGCTGGTGGTCCAAGGGGTGGACGACAAGCCCCGCTGGTTCGACACCCCTGCGGACGCCGTGCTGGAGGTGCCGATCGAGCATCCCGACGACCCCGGCTGGGCGGACTGGGGGCTGCGCTGGCACGCGGTTCCGGCCATCTCCAACATGTGCCTGGAGATCGGCGGCATCCACTACCCCGCCGCGCCCTTCAACGGCTGGTACATGGGGACCGAGATCGGCGCCCGCAACCTCGCGGACACCGACCGGTACAACCTGCTGCCCGCCGTGGCCCGGCGCCTCGGCCTCGAGACCTCGAGCGACCGCTCGCTGTGGAAGGACCGCGCGCTGGTCGAGCTCAACCGGGCCGTGCTGCACTCCTTCGACCGGGCCGGCGTGACGATCGCCGACCACCACAGCGAGTCCCGCCGCTTCCTGACCCACATGGCGCGCGAGGAGGGCAAGGGGCGCGAGGTCGGCGCGGACTGGTCGTGGATCGTGCCGCCGATCTCGGGTGCTGCGACGCCGGTCTTCCACCGCACGTACGACGACCGGCCGAGCCCCACGACGTACGTGCACCATGCGGGCGCGCGGGAACGGGCCGAGGGCCGAGATCTGGTCTAGAGGGTCGATGCGGTCGAGGCGGCCGGGCTGGTCTAGACCTTCTGTTACCGTCGGCTCCGGATGGCCGGATGGCCGGATGGCCGGATGGCCGGATGGCCGGAGGGGTGCTCGGAGAGCGGTGGAGAGGGGGCCTCATGGGTGGCGTGGGCGGTACGGGTGGAGGGGGAGATTCTGCCGAGGATGGGGGCGGGGCGAGGGGGGTGGGTGCCGGTGCGGGTGCAGGTGTCGTGTACATCGGCTCGTTCACCTCGGCCGGCGGGCGCGGTATCACCACCGCGGCCGTGGACCCCGTGACCGGGGCCCTCACCCTGCTCTCGGTCACCGACGCGCTCGCCGACCCCTCGTACCTCGCCCTCGACCGGGACACCGGTGTGCTGTACGCCGTGAGCGAGACCGAGGAGGGTGGGGCCGGCGCCTTCCGGCCCACCCCGCACGGCCTCACCGCCCTAGGCCCCGCCGTCCGCGTGGGCGGCTCCGGGCCGACGCACCTCAGCGTGGCCGGGCGCCGGCTGCTGACCGCCAACTACACCTCCGGCAGTGTCAGCAGCCTTCCGCTCGCCGCCGACGGCCGTCTGTGCGGGCCGCCCGCCGCGGTCCTCGCGCACCGCGGCAGCGGACCCGACCCGGGCCGCCAGGAGCGCCCGCACGCCCACCAGGTGCTGCCCGACCCGAGCGGCCGCTGGGTGCTGAGCGTCGACCTCGGCACCGACTCGGTACGGGTGTGCGCGGCGGACTCCGCCACCGGGTCGCTGCGCCTGCACGGGGAGACCGCGCTGCGCGCCGGGACGGGGCCGCGGCACCTCGCCTTCCACCCGGACGGTGAGGTGCTGTACGTCGTGCACGAGCTGGAGCCGCAGCTGACCGTCTGCCGCTGGCATCCGGGTACGGGGCGGGTGGAGGTGGGTGCGGAGGTTCCGATCGCCTCGCAGGCGGGTTCCGGGGGCGGCGGCGTCCAGGGGATACGGGCCTACCCCTCGGCCGTCGTGGCCTCGCCGGACGGGCGCTTCGTGTGGGCCGCCGTGCGCGGCACCGACGTCATCGCCGTCTTCTCGCTCGGCGACGGGCCCGAGCGGCCCCGGTTCACGGCCGCCGTGCCGTGCGGCGGGAGCTGGCCGCGGGACCTGGCCGTCGACCCGGCGGGGCGCCGGCTGTACGCGGCGAACGAGCGCTCCGGGGACGTCAGCTGGTTCGACGTGGACGCGCTGACCGGGAGGCCGCACCTGGCCGGCTCGGTGGCGGTGCCGGCGGCCACCTGTGTGGTCTTCGGGTGGGCGTGACGGTCCCGGTGGGGTGAGGGTGACGGTGCCGGTGGGGTGAGGGTGACGGTCCGGTTGGGTGCCGGGGGCGTGGTCCGAGCATGCGCGAGGGCCCGCACCCCGGCGATGGGGTGCGGGCCCTGGTGCGGCCGGCGTGGTGCGGCCCGGGCTCAGCGGGCCGGGGTGCCCTGGTTGATGCCGAGAGCCGCGGCGTACTGCGTGACGACGAGCTTGCCGAGCGCCGAGTAGGCGCCCAGCACCTCGGCGACCGCGCAGTCGGCCTCCTTGGCGGCGGTGTCCAGCAGGCCCTCGGCCGCTTCCGGGCCGATCAGGTACGGGGCGAGCGCGAGCTGCGTGGAGCCCTCGGCGCGCAGCTGCTCGGCGACCCCGGCCACCGAGCCCTCCTGGTCCAGGGCGGCGGCCTTGACCGGCACCGCGAGGCGGGCGGCCAGCAGCATGCCGGTGACCCCCGCGACCTGGACGGCCTCCTCGCCGCCGGTGGTGGCCACGATGATGCCGTCGGCGGCGGTGGTCACGGTGAAGAGTCGGGCGCGGTCGGCGCGGGCCAGGCCCGCTTCCGACAGGCGCACGTGCAGGCCCTCGGCCAGCAGCGGGTGCGGGCCGAGCACCTCGGCCAGCTCGACGGCGGCCGAGGAGTCCATGACGGCCTGGCGGATCCGGCGCAGCAGGTCGGCGTCCGGGCCGGCCAGCAGCGGCACGACCACGGCGTCCGGGCCGGTCGGCTCGGGCACCTCGTGGCCGGCGGCGCGGGCGAACTCGGCGCGCGCGACACGCTCGGCTGCGACGGTGCTCAGCGTGGTGGACAGGGCCGGGAACTCGGCGCCCTCCTCGTCGCTGCCCTCGAGGAAGCCGATACGGGCTTCCAGGCCGGGCAGCTCGGAGCGGCCGATGCTGATGATCTCTTCCGCGAGACCCCGCGAGGCGGCCGAGGGGGTGCCGGGTACGGCGAGCACCAGCGCGGGCGCTCCCTCGGGGGCCACCGCGGGCTCGGGCCGGCGGTGGCGTCCGGTCTGACGGGGTCGCGGCATTCGTACGGGCAGGCCATGTGCGGGCCCAGTGGGGGAGCTCATGGCGCCGCATGCTACTGGCTCATCGGAACCTGGTGTTCGGTCAGGGGCCACTCGGGCGGCATCTGTCCGTATTTATCCGGTGAATGTCGTATACCGTTCAACTGCTTGGGTGGGGTGCTGGTCAACCGGTCGTCGACGGGTTGACCGCGGCTGGTCAACTGGCGGCCGGAAGGTGCCAGTCCACCGGCTGGGCTCCTTGGCGCGCCAGGAGGTCGTTCGTCCTGCTGAACGGCCTGGAGCCGAAGAACCCGTTGTCGGCGGACATGGGGGAGGGGTGGACCGACTCCACGGCCGGCAGCTGCCCGAGCAGCGGCCGCAGGTTGCGGGCGTCACGGCCCCACAGGATCGACACCAGCGGCTTGCCGCGCGCCGCGAGCGCCCGGATCGCCTGCTCGGTGACCGCCTCCCAGCCCTTGCCGCGGTGCGCGTTCGGTTTGCGCGGGGCGGTGGTGAGGGAGCGGTTCAGCAGCAGCACGCCCTGGCGGGCCCACGGAGTCAAGTCCCCGTTGGCCGGACGCGGCACGCCGAGGTCGGCGTACAGCTCGCGGAAGATGTTGTCCAGGCTCGGCGGTACGGGCCGAACGTCTGGGGCGACCGAGAAGGACAGGCCCATTGCGTGCCCCGGGGTGGGGTACGGGTCCTGCCCGACGATCAGTACCTTCACCTCGTCGAAGGGCTGCTGGAACGCCCGCAGGACGTTGGTCCCGGCGGGTAGGTACGTCCTGCCCGCCGCGATCTCGGCGCGCAGGAAGTCGCCCATCGCGGCGATCTGCGCCGCCACCGGCTCCAGAGCCCGGGCCCAGCCCGGCTCGACGATTTCGTTCAACGGTCGTGCTGCCACGGGGAGTCACTCTACTGGCCCACACTGACAGTCCGGACCGCCTCGTCGAGTACCGCCTGCCTCAGCCGGTGCCGCCGTTGAGCACCGCCGCCCGCACGCACAGGATGTCCGGCAGGTGCTCCGCCAGGAGTTCCCAGGTGTCCCCGTCGTCCCGGCTGGCGTACAGCTCGCCGTTGCGGTTGCCGAAGTAGACGCCCGCCGGGTCGGCGTCGTCCGTGCAGAGGGCGTCGCGCAGCACCGTCCCGTAGTGGTCGGCCGTCGGCAGCCCGTGGGTGAGCGGCTCCCAGGTGGCTCCCGCGTCCCGGGTGCGGAAGATGCGGCACCGGTGCTCCGCCGGGACCCGGTCGGAGTCGGCGTTCAGGGGGAAGACGTACGCGGTGTCCGGGCGGTGCGGGTGTGCGGCGACGGCGAAGCCGAAGTCGGACGGCAGCCCGCCGCCGATGTCGGTCCACTGCCCGCCCGCGTCGTCGCTGCGGTACACGCCCCAGTGGTTCTGCAGGTACAGCCGGTCGCGGTTTCCGGCATCCCGGGCGACCTTGTGCACGCACTGGCCGAATTCCGGCTGCGGGTCCGGCAGGAACACCGCCGAGACGCCCCGGTTGGCCGGGGTCCAGCTCGCCCCGCCGTCCTGGGTGCGGAAGACCCCGGCGGTGGACACCGCCACGGTCACCGCATCGGGGTCCGACGGGTCGGTCAGCACCGTGTGCAGGCCCTCACCGCCGCCGCCGGGCACCCAGGCGCTCCGGGTCGGGTGCTCCCACAGGGGGCGGACCAGCTCGAAGGACACGCCACGGTCCGTCGAACGGAACAGCGCGGCCGGCTCCGTCCCCGCGTAGACCACGTCGGGCGCCTCGGGGCCGGCCGGATGCAGCTGCCAGACCCGCTCCAGCGAGGCACCGGTGTCCTTGGGGAAGCGCACCGCGGGCTCGGCGGGCTCCTGCCAGGTCGCGCCCAGGTCGTCGGAGGTGAAGACCGACGGGCCCCAGTGCGAGCTGTCGCCGCCGACGAGCAGCCGGGGGGCCGGACTGCGGCGGTCGATCGCCACTGCGTAGACGGCTTGGGCGTTGAAGTGCGGGCCGTCGAATGTCCAGGGGGTGCTGTTTGGGGTTGGGGTTGGGGTTGGGGTGGTTGTTGTGGTTGTGGTTGGGGTTGGGGTGGTGGTTGTGCTTGGCGTTGTGCCCGTGCTTCTGCGTGCGATGAACAGGCCTTTGCGTGTTCCCGCGAGGAGCAACACCTCTGGCATGTCGACACCTCCGGACTTCGTCGTAACGTCCAGGTTGGCTCTGATTCGTTCCAGTCGTTCCGGCCAGTCTGCACCCGGTTGGCCGTCTCGGCTTGGCGGCTTGCCCGACGCCTTTCCGGCTGACCGTCGTCGATCAGCCGGTGCGCGAAAAGTGTGGCTACTTGATCGTAGGAGGGTGAAAGGGGTTGACTTCAGCCTCTGCCACTGCACGCGAGAGGCACTACGTGGCCACAGAGCATCTCTCCCCGCTCGACCTCGCCTTCTGGCGGATCGAAACCGCTGACCATCCCATGCACCTCGGGGCGCTGGTGGTTTTTGACGCCTCTTCTTTTGCCGCCTCTGCTTTTGATGCTTCTGCTGTTGAGGCATTCGCCTTCGATGCCTCTGCCGACGCCGCCTCCGTGGCCGTTCGGCTGCTCGCCGCGCGGTGTGCCCAGGTGCCCGGGCTCCGGCGTCGGATCCACGATGTGCTGGTGCCCGTCGGCGCGGCCGCCTGGGCGGCCGACGAGGATTTCGATGCGGCGCGGCACGTGTTCCTCGTCCGTACGTCCGACCCGCAGGCCGCCGCCGGCCCGCTGATGGCGCGTCCCCTGGCCCGGGATCGGCCGCCCTGGGAGGCGCACGTCCTGGCGGGCCCCGACCCGCGATCGTTCGCGGTGCTGTTCAAGTTCCACCACGCCCTCGCCGACGGGCTCGCCGCCCTCGCGCTGGCGGCCTCGCTGTTCGATGAGGGGCCGCCCGTACGCGGTCCCGCGCGGCCGCTGCCCGAGCCGCCGACCGCCGGCTCCGGACTGCGCAGTCTTCCCGGGGTGCTGGCCGCCCGGCTCCAGGGTGTCGGACAGGCGCTCGAGATCGGTGCCGCCATGGCGCGGTCGGGTCTCCCGCTCGCCGTCCCGGCCGCCCTGACCGCGGTCGCCGGCGGGACCGGGACGCGGGCGGTCGCCGGCCTCGCTCTGGATCTGGACGACGTCAACCGGATCCGCAAGGTCGCCGGGGGGACCGTCAATGACGTGCTGATCACCCTTGTTGCGGGGGCCCTGCGGCGGTGGCTGGCGGGCCGCGGTGACGCCGTGCCCGAGGGGCCCGGCCCGCGGGCGCTGATACCGGTATCCCGCCGCAGGCCCGGCGCCGGCGCGAAGTACGGCAACCGGCTCTCCGGCTATCTGCTGCGGCTCCCGATCGAGGAGCCCGACCCGTTGCGGAGGCTGGAGCGGGTGCGGACCGGCATGGACCGCAACAAGGAGGTGGGGCCTGCGCGGGGGGCCGGCGCGGTCGCCCTGCTCGCCGACCACGTCCACCCGCTCGGGCACCGCCTGGGCGGCCCGCTCGTGGCCCAGTCGGCCCGGCTGCTCTTCGACATCCTGGTCACCAGCGTCCCCCTGCCGGGCTTCACCTTTACGCTCGGTGGCAGCCGGGTACGGGAGGTCTACCCGCTGGCTCCGCTGGCCCGCGGGCATGCGCTGGCGGTGGCCGTCTCCACGTACAAGGACACCGTTCACTACGGTCTGGTCGCCGACGCGGGCGCCGTGCCGGATCTGGGTGCGCTGGTGGAGGCGCTGCGGGTGGAGTTGGAGGAGTTGGTGGGGGAGGTTTCGTAGGGGCTGGTGGGTTGTGGCTGTGGCTGTGGCTGTGGCTGTGACTGCGGTTGTCGGTTGGGCGTTGTGGTTTGCCTTCGGGTCCCTTCGCCCGTTGCCGCCGGCCCGGAGCGCTGGGTTGCCGGGGTTTCCCGGCAGCCCATTGTCCTTCCGGGGCGCGCCGGGCCGTCAAGGGCGCTCCTTCGTCGCGTCGCTTCGCGATGGCCTTCGGCCACCCTTGACCGCCCGGCACGCCCCGGAATGCCAACAGACTGCCGGGAAGCCCCGGAGGGACGGGCCGGGGGGAGGGGTTCCCCGGCGGGCATCGTGGAGGGGCGGCGGGCCGTGGTCCCGGCGCCGGATGCCCTGTTGCCCGATGCGGAGGTCCTGCCGTGGCTTCGCGCGCGGCTGATCGCTACGTGGTGCCTGTGGGTTGGCGGGTTGTTGTTTGTTTGGGGCTGGTGTTCAGGGGGTGTGGTCGGTGGCGCCCGATGCGGTCAGCAGGCCCGGCCAGTCGGGGATCTTGACCGAGCGGCGGCCCAGGGAGCGGCCGAGGGCGGCCTCTGCGGTCTCGATGGCCAGCCAGCCCGGCCATTCGACCGGGTGGAGGCCTGCGGAGCGCAGGGCGTCGAGGGGGTCGTCCGGGAGGTTGCGGCGGGCCAGGGCGGGGGCGTCCTGGAGGAGGGAGGAGGCGGTTTCCTTTGCGCAGGGGCGGTTGGTGCCGATCACGCCGGTGGGGCCGCGTTTGATCCAGCCCGCAACGTATTCGCCGACCGAGGCGCGGCCGTCGCGCAGGACGCGGCCTGCGGCGTGGGGGACGGTGGCGGTGGCGGGGTCGAAGGGGAGGCCGGGCAGGGGGACGCCCTGGTAGCCGACCGAGCGGAGGACCAGCTGGGCTTCGATGTCCTCGTGGACGCCGGTGCCGACGACGCCGCCGTGGTGGTCGGGGGCGGTCCGTTCGAAGCGGACGGCCGTGACGTGGCCGTCCGGGCCGCCGAGCAGTTCCACCGGGCGGAGGTAGAAGCGGAGCGTGATGGTGCGGTCCGTGGTGGGTGCTGCCGAGGCCCAGGTGCGTAGGACGTCCAGGTTGCGGCGGGCTACGGCGGGGAGGGCGGAGTCGTCGGTGAAGGCCGGGTCGAGGGTGAGTTCGGCGGGGTCCACGTGGGTGGCGACGTGGGGGAGGGTGCCGAGTTCGCGGAGTTCCTTGGTGGTGAACTTGGCCTGTGAGGGGCCGCGGCGGGCGACCATCGAGACCGAGCGGACGCCGCTGTCGGCGAGGGCGCCCAGGGCCGGGTGGGGCATGTCGGTGGGGGCGAGCTCGGGTTCTCCGCGGGCCAGCATGCGGGTCACGTCGACGGCGACGTTACCTGCGCCGATGACGACCGCCGAGGTGGTGTTCGGGAGGTCGAAGGTTTCTGCGGCGGCGTCCGGGTGGCCGCTGTACCAGGCCACGAAGGCGGTCGCCGAGTGGACGCCCGCGAGGTCCTCGCCCGGGATGCCCAGGGTGCGGTCGCGTGCGGCGCCCACGCAGTAGACCACCGCGTGGTACAGGTCGAGCAGGCGGGTGGTGGACAGGTTCGGGCCGCCCACCTCGAGGTTGCCGAGGAAGCGGATCCTCGTGTCCTCCAGGACCGTGCGCAGGTTGTTCTGGAGCGACTTGATCTTTTCGTGGTCGGGGGCCACCCCGTAGCGCACCAGGCCGTACGGGGCCGGCAGGCGGTCCAGTACGTCGACGTGGACGCCGGGCACCTCGCGCTGCTGGACCAGGGTCTGGGCGGCGTAGACCCCGCTGGGGCCCGAACCGACGACGGCGACACGAAGCACGGCGGAACTCCTCCCGCAGGGATTTCCAGGATGGCACCGGGGCGCGCGGGCGTCAGCCCCGTGGGGCGCATTCGGCTGAAGGGAACCTTCCCTCGGGCGGGGTGGCCGAGGGGGGTGTGCCCAGCGTCCAGTCGAGGGCGTAGCGCTGGAAGAGCTCCGCGCGCAGGCGGGCTGCAGGCATAGGGGCGCCCGGCAGGAGGACCGCCACCACCGCCCCCATCAGGAGGGCGCGCAGGAGGGGGTAGTCGGCGTCGGGGTCCGCCGAGCCGTAGCGGGTCACGGTGTCGCGCAGCAGCGCCGCCAGGCGCTGCTGTTCCGGGCACTGGACGAAGCCCTCGGCCTGGAGGATGCCGGCCATGTGGGTCCGCATCAGCAGCGGCTGGTCCAGGGCCAGGCCGAGGATGGCGTCGATGGCCCGGGCGAGCCGCTCGCGGCCGTCGTCGGTGCGCGGCTCGCGTTCGAGGGCCGCTTCCAGGGTGAGGTGCATCAGCCGGTGCACGGCCGACTGGAGCAGTTGCCGCTTGCCCGGGAAGTAGTACGAGACCAGGCCGCGGGCGGCGCCCGCACGGTCGGCGATGTCGCCGAGCGTCGTGGCCTCGTAGCCGCGCTCGGCCACGAGTTCGACGGTGGCCTGGAGCAGCCGCTCGCGGGAACGTCTGCGCAATTCTTCATTGACCGAGGCGCTGCGCGGGGACATGCTTGACTCCTGCGTTGACTGGCTGCCAGCCAATATACTCAGCGCACGGGCGCCTGCTCTGCGCGACGCGGGGGATCGCGCAGAGCGGGCCTTCCACGCCCTGGGTCAGCGGGTGTCTTTCGGTCGATTCCGGGGCTCTGCGAGGGTGACGGCGAGAGCGGCCAGGGTGGCGCCCAGCAGCCAGCCGCCCACCACGTCCGACAGCCAGTGGACGCCCAGGAAGATCCGGGTCAGGCCCACCCCGAACACCGAGGCCAGAGCCAGGGTCCACGCGGCCAGCCGCCACTGTTTCGGGACCGACGGGGGCAGCAGCCACAGCAGCAGCGGGCAGACCACCGCCGCCGTCAGGGCGTGGCCGGACGGGTAGGCCGCGTAGTCCGCCGACACGATCGGATCCGGCCAGAACGGGCGGTGCCGTCCCACCAGTGCCTTCATCCCCTGCGACAGCAGTACGGCGGCCGCCGCAGCCCCCGCGATCAGCAGGGCGCGCCGCCGGTCCCCGCGCCACCACAGCCACAGGCAGGCGAGGGCGGCCAGGGCGCGCATCGTCCAGGGGTCCCAGACCCAGTCGGTGAGGACCCGCGCCACCGAGGTGACCGCCGGATGGGCCACGGCGTCCGCGTGCAGACCCCGCGCGACCGTGCCGTCGTACGCGAGGAGGGGCGCCCAGCGGACGACGACCAGGGCGGTCACCACGACCGCGAGCAGCGCACAGCCGATCCCGGCCCGGAGGAGGTGCCTGCGGTGCATGGCGGAGATCCTTGCACCGCCGGGGCCGAGCGGGGGCGATGCGTGGGGGCGCGGCCGCGTCGCGCCGCCGGTGTGCGCGGGCACTCAGGCGAGCGCGGCCAGGCCCGGCACGAGCGCCACGGCCAGCGGGACGGCGGGGAGCAGCGTGGCCAGGGCGGTCAGTCGCAGCCTGCGGCCGGCCGACAGCCGCGGCGGCGCCGACAGCAACCGGCGCACCCGCTCCGGAACATGGGGCTCCGGGGCGGGCGAGGGGCCGAAGACCCCGCGGTCCTCGTTCAGGCCGACGAGCGCGAGCGCGACGGTGAGCCGCCCGAACCGGCGCGAGGCCACGTCGTCGGCGGCCAGTTCGACGAGCCGGTGCATCTCCGCCTCGAAGGCGGCGAACACCGGCACCTGCGGGAACCCGCCGGCCAGCGCCCGCGAGCAGTGCAGCAGCCAGTCGTGGCGTGCGGCCGCATGCCCCTGCTCGTGCGCCAGCACGGCATCGAGCTGACTGCCCTTCAGCCGCCCGAGCGCGGCCGTGGTCACCACCAGCTGCGGCGCGGGGCCGGGCAGCCACCACGCGTCGGGCCGCGGCCCCTCCAGGACGACGAGCCGCGCTCCGCCGGCCGGGTCCTCCCCGGGCAGCAGCGGGGCCCGCACCCGCAGCTCGGCGCCCCGCGCCAGCCGCCCCGCCCGGGCCCGCAGCACCTCCCGGGTCAGCCGGAGCCCGGTCCACAGCCCGCCGCCGGCCAGGGCCAGGGCGGTTCCCGCGGCCCAGGGGCCGCCCGTCGGGCCCAGGGCGTAGGCGTCGACCACCCCGTGCGGGGCGGCGGCGAAGAGCCGGCCCCGTACCGCCAGCCAGGCGGCGGCCGCGCTCAGCAGCATCGACAGCGCGAAGGACAGGAGCACCGCGCCCACCACGCACTGCCACACCCACAGGGCGACGACGGGTTCCCGCTCGGGCCACCGGGCCCTGGCCAGCAGGCGCGGGGCGAGCACCGCGGTCATGGCGCCGAGCAGGAGGAGAGCGGCGGGGACCATCATGGCCGCCAGCCTATGAGCGGCGGACCCCTGCGGGTACGGTCCCCGGAGATTGGTGACGCAGGACACGTTTCCGCCCCCTTCACAGGGTGAGCAGCATCGCCAACATCCCCATTCCCATGGCCAGTCGGCACGCCCGGGCGAGCTCGGCCGGGCCCGCCGGGACCGGGAGCGGCGCCGTGCCCGCGACCGGCACCAGGCGGGCCCCGCCGAGCAGGACGTACCCGGCGTAGTAGAGGAGCAGGGCGCCGGTGACGAGCGGCGGCGCCCCGCCGTGCCCGTGGCCGCCGGCGCCGGCCCCCGCCCCGACCCCGGCAAGGGCCATGTAGGCCATCGCCAACGAGCCGACCAGGTGGTGCGCGTGGTGCAGCCCGCCGCGCAGCAGCCACAGTGCGTGCACCGCCGCCCCGCAGAAGACTCCCAGCAGGATCTGCGGCCCCCACGGCCCGATCCCCGACGGCGCGGCCATCGCCGCCATCCCCAGGCCCATCAGCCCCTCGCCCGCCGCCGCACCGTCCGCCGCTCGGCCCGCTCTGCGCACGCGGCCCAGGCAGTACGCGCCGCTCACCGCGCACAACAGCACCAGCAGCCAGGCGGGGAGGGAGGCGGAAGAGGACAGCGCGGGACCGTGCACGGCGGAACCCCCCGGTTCGTCGGCGTCACGGAACAGATGCCCGCGCCCGCAGGCCCGCACGCCGCACGGGGTTAGGCTGTCCGTGCAGCACCAGGCACGTCATATGCCACTCAGCAGCGCAGCACGGCACAGAGCAGAACGGAGCCACGTCCATGTCGACAGCCCAGACCGGCGCACTGGAGTTCCGCACCGCCGTGGAGGCGGACGTCCCGGAGCTCGTGACGCTCGTCGAGTCGGCGTACCGGGGGGACGCCAGCCGGGCCGGGTGGACGACCGAGGCGGACTACCTGGAGGGGCAGCGCACCGACCCGGACGGGGTCCGGGCCGTCATCAACACCCCCGACAGCGTCCTGCTCGTCGTCGAGCGCTCCGGTGAGCTCGTCGCCTGCTGCCAGCTCGAACACCGCGGCGACCACGCCTACTTCGGGATGTTCGCGGTCCGCCCCGGGCTCCAGGGCGCCGGCCTCGGCAAGGAGATCCTCGCCGAGGCGGAGCGCCGCGCCCGCGAGGCGTGGGGCGCCAAGGAGATGCGGATGACGGTGGTGAACGTACGGGAGGAGCTCATCGCCTACTACGTGCGCCGCGGCTACCTGCGCACCGGCGAGTTCAGCCCCTTCCCGTACGGCGACCAGCGCTTCGGCGTCCCGCTCCGCGACGACCTGGCCTTCGAGCTGCTGGTCAAGTCGCTCTAGCGGACGGGGCCGCGCCGGCCCCGCCCGTCAGGCCGTGAACCGGCCCGTGCTGCGGATCTCCGGGAAGTCGGTGGCCGCGCCGTCCAGTTCGAGCGCCCGCGCGAGGCGCAGGTGCTCCAGCGAGTTCACCGTCCAGCCGGTCACGCGCAGCCCGGCCCGGTGCGCCGACCCCACCGTCTCCAGGGTGAGCCGCCGCAGGTTCAGGGCGAGGCTCTGCGCCCCCGCGGCCAAGGCCCGGTCCACGACGTCCTCGGCCTCGTCCCCGGCGAGGTCCGAGTGCAGGACGGTCCGGGCGCCCGGCACCAGCCGGGCCGCTTCGGCCAGCACCGCGTCCCGGAACGAGGCCACCTCCACGCGCGCGACCGCGTCGCGGCGCACCACCAGCTCCGCGAGCGCCGCGGCGGCGGCCCGGTCCCGTACCGACACCTGGAGCGGGACCCGGACGGCGTCCAGGACCTCCTCGAAGACCGGCACCCGTTCGCCCTGCCCGGCGTCGAGCTCGCGCAGCTCGGCCAGGGTCAGATCGGCGACGGCGCCCGTGCCGTCGGTGGTCCGGTCCACCTCGGCGTCGTGCAGGACGACGAGGACGCCGTCCTTGCTCAGCTGCACACCCAGCGCGATGGCGTCCATGCCGGCACGCTCCGCGCGGACGAACGACCGCAGGGTGTTCTCCGGCTCGACACCCATGACCCCGCGGTGACCGATGGTGAGGAAAGTCAAGGTTCTCTCGCTTCCGTCGACGGCGGCTCCCGGCGCGGTCGCTCCGTCCCAGGTCCGGCCGCGCGCGGTGAGGCGCATGCTAGTGGCCCCCGCCCGCGTTGGGACCGCCCGTGCAGAGCTCCGGACTGCGCTGACGACCGGTTCCCGCCAGGGCCGTACACCCGCCGGGGGTCGTCGGCGGGCCGCCCCGGCCCGTGCCACGTCACCCGCGCGTGGGCGCGCCTCCCCGACCTTGACGGAAGGGCGAAGCCGTCGCCCGGACGGCGGGTGGCGGGAAGAATTGCGGTAACGATAGGGGTACCA
Organism: Streptomyces sp. NPDC032472; assembly: GCF_040636955.1. Classification (NCBI taxonomy): domain Bacteria; kingdom Bacillati; phylum Actinomycetota; class Actinomycetes; order Kitasatosporales; family Streptomycetaceae; genus Streptomyces; species Streptomyces sp. NPDC032472. The sequence continues at coordinate 132,262 of NZ_JBEZVK010000005.1, read as the reverse complement.
CCGAATAATTTCCTGATCGACCTCTTGAGCAGGAGAGCGTCCCGTGCATACGCTGTGCTGACGTGAGGTTCTCCTGTGGAGGAAGTGACATGACGGAAACTCTTGTGCCGGCAACTGGCGGCGCGGTGATAGCCGCCGGCGCGCGGGTGGTGGACCACCCTGCGTGGCCCGAGCTCAAGGCCGCCGTGGAGGAGATCCGCCCCTGGCAGGCCAAGGACGGTTCGATCGACTTCGAGGCCGCGGACGCCCCCGCCCGCGCCGACGTCGAGGCTGCCGTCGAGCGCGCGGTCAGCGCCGTCGAGACGCTGTCGCCGCTGCTGCCGCACGCCGCCGCGTACCACAAGGCGCTCGTCGCCGACCTGCGCAAGTGGGTCGCCGAGGGCTTCGGCGTCCCGGACTTCCTGGACTCCCTGCTGGCCTTCCAGCCCGCCTCCCAGCGCGCCGACGGCCTCCAGCACCTGGTCGTCTTCCCCATGTACACGCAGAACGGCAACCCGGACCGCAACTTCGAGGCCGTCGTCCTGAAGATGGTGTGGCCCGACTGGCTCTCCGAGCTGGAGCGCACCCGGTACGACAACCCGCTGTTCCTGGGCATCACCTTCGAGGACTTCACCCCGGGCTACGACACCCACTCCGCCGTGCTGTTCCCGGAGACCATCGCCGTCCGCGAGGCCCCCGAGCGCTTCACCTGGGGCGGCATCTTCTGCGACCGCGAGGCCGCCCGCTACCGCAAGGTCACCGAGGCCGCCGTCGACATCCTGGGCATCGAGCTGCCCGAGGACATCGCGCGCATGGTCGAGGACCAGGAGCGCTGCGAGAAGGCCTTCGTCCTGTGGGACATGGTCCACGACCGCACCCACAGCCACGGCGACCTGCCGTTCGACCCCTTCATGATCAAGCAGCGCCAGCCGTTCTGGATGTACGGCCTGGAGGAGCTGCGCTGCGACCTCACCGCCTTCAAGGAGGCCGTGAAGCTCGAGTCCGAGGGCAACGAGCACGGCCGCGACGTGCAGTACGCCGTCCTCTTCGACCGGATGTTCCGCTTCCCGGTCTCGGGCGACCGCAACCGCAACTACGACGGCCTCGGCGGCCAGCTGCTCTTCGCGTACCTCCACAAGCACGACGTCGTGCGCTGGACGGACAACAAGCTGAAGATCGACTGGATGCGCGCCCCGCAGGTCACCAACCAGCTCTGCGGCGAGATCGAGGACCTCTACCGGGCCGGCATCGACCGCCCGAAGCTCGTGCACTGGTTCAAGGCGTACGAGCTCGTCTCCACCTACCTCGCCCCGCACCCCGGTTCCAAGTGGGCCAAGGGCCCCGACGCCCTCGACCTGACGCAGCCGCCGCGCAAGCTCGTGGACGACGTGCTTCCGGACGAGTTTCCGCTCAGCATGTTCTATGAGGCGCTCGCGAAGAAGCTCAAGGGCGTGATCGCCTCCGCGAAAGGCATCACCGCACTGAACGCCGAGTCGGCCGAGCGGGCCGCCGCGTGAGCACTCGCCCACAGGAGGCTGCACAGATGAACACGGGGAACAACGCGAACGGCCCGCTGAAGGGCGCCGTCGTGGCGGTCGCCGGTGCCGGCGGTCCTGCCGGCCGGGCGGCGCTGCTGCGCCTCGCCGAGGCCGGCGCGGTGGTCGTCGCGTCCGACGCCGACCCGGCGCGGCTCGCCGAGGCCGTGGACGCGGCCCGCTACGCCCACGGCGGTGCCACCGTCACGGGCGACACGGTGGACCTGCTCGACCTGGAGGCCACCAAGGCCTGGGCCGACCGCACCGAGAAGGAGTTCGGCCGCGTGGACGGAGTCGTCCACCTCGTCGGCGGCTGGCGCGGCAGCACCTCCTTCACCGAGACCGACCTCGCGGACTGGGACTTCCTGGAGAAGCTCCTGATCCGCACCGTCCAGCACACCTCGATGGCCTTCCACGACGCGCTGCTGCGCAGCGACCGGGGCCGCTACGTCCTGGTCAGCCAGTCCGGCGCGCACAAGCCCGTCGCCAACAACGCCGCGTACAACGCCGGCAAGGCGGCGGCCGAGGCGTGGACGCTGGCCATGGCCGATTCCTTCCGCAAGGCGGGCGGCGAGGAGGGCCCGGGCGCCGCGGCTGCGATCCTGGTGATCAAGGCACTGGTGCACGACGCGATGCGCGCCGAGCGCCCCAATGCGAAGTTCGCGGGCTTCACCGACGTCAAGGAGCTGGCCGAGGCCATCGCCGGCGTGTGGGAGCAGCCCGCCACCGATGTGAACGGACAGCGTCTGTGGCTCACTCCGCAACCGTGAAGACCGATGCCCGCCGCCACCACGATCCGGCGGTACGCGGTTTCGCGAGCGACAACTATGCAGGGGTCCATCCGGAGATCCTGGAGGCCATTGCCCTGGCCAACGGCGGCCACCAGGTCGCCTACGGCGAGGACGAGTACACCGAGCACCTGCAGAAGATCATCCGCAGCCACTTCGGTCCCTACGCGGAGGCCTTCCCGGTCTTCAACGGCACCGGCGCGAACGTCACGGCCCTCCAGGCCATGACCGACCGCTGGGGTGCGGTGATCTGCGCCAAGACCGCCCACATCAACGTGGACGAGGGCGGCGCGCCCGAGCGGATGGCGGGCCTGAAGCTGCTGGCCGTCCCCACTCCCGACGGCAAGCTCACCCCCGAGCTCATCGACCAGGAGGCCTGGGGCTTCGAGGACGAGCACCGGGCGATGCCGCAGGTCGTGTCGATCACCCAGAACACCGAGCTGGGCACGGTCTACACCCCGGACGAGATCCGGGCGATCTGCGAGCACGCGCACGCGCTCGGCATGAAGGTCCACCTCGACGGGGCCCGCATAGCCAACGCCGCGGCCTCCCTCGACGTGCCGATGCGCACGTTCACCAATGCGGTGGGCGTCGACGTGCTGTCCTACGGCGGCACCAAGAACGGCATGATGTTCGGCGAGGCCGTGGTCGTGGTCAACCCGGACGCGGTGCGGCAGATGAAGCACATCCGCAAGATGTCGATGCAGCTCGCGTCCAAGATGCGGTTCGTGTCCGTGCAGCTCGAGGCGCTGCTCGCCAAGGACCTGTGGCTGCGCAACGCCCGGCACGCCAACGAGATGGCGCAGCGGCTGGCGGCGGGCGTCCGCGAGACCGACGGGGTGGAGATCCTCTACCCGGTGCAGGCCAACGCGGTGTTCGCGAAGCTGCCGCACGAGGTGTCGCGGCGGCTGCAGCAGCGCTACCGCTTCTACTTCTGGGACGAGGCCGCCGGCCACGTGCGCTGGATGTGCGGCTACGACACCGCGGAGGAGGACGTCGACGGCTTCCTCCAGGCACTGAAGGAAGAGATGTCCCGCTAGCCGACAGCCGGCCGGCCCTTCGAATCTTCTGAATATTTATACCAAGGACCGCAAATTCATTGATTTGCGGTCCTTGGTGTGCCTATCCTCGGAGTCATGGAGCTGATCCAGCAGAAACTCGACATCCACGACTATCTGGCTGCTGACGAAGTGATCGACCACGGCCACCCCGTGGTTCAGGAGATCGCCGACACCTTCTGGTTCGCCACCGGCACTGCATACTCATACGCCGAGGCAGTGTTCGATTTCGTCCGTGACACCATTCCGCACTCGGCCGACTCCGGCGACCCGCGAGTCGTCTGGCGCGCCTCCGAGGTGCTCAGCACCCGCAACGGCATCTGCCACGCCAAGGCCCACGCCCTGGTGGCCCTGCTCCGGGCCAAGGACATACCCGCCGGCCTGTGCTACCAGCGGCTCACCGAGGACGACGGCTCCCGGCCCGCCGTCCACGGCCTGGTCGCCCTCCGGATGCCCTGCAGCAGCCGGTGGTACCGCCAGGACCCGCGCGGCAACAAGTCCGGCGTGGACGCCCGGTTCTCCCTGGACGCCGAACGGCTCGCCTTCCCCGTACGGCCCGAGCTCGGCGAGATCGACTACCCCGAGCTGTACGCCACCCCCCACCCGGTCGTGCTCAAGGTGCTCCGGGAGTCCGCCGACCGGTCCCGGCTGTGGCAGAACCTGCCGGTAGAGCTGTAGCCGCGGCGGCCGCTGCGCTCGTGCCGTGCGGTGCCAGCCGTGCATGCAGCAGGGCCGAGGCCAGGATCAGTGCGGCGAGCCCGGACAGCAGCGCCTGTGGCGGCGCCCCGGCCGCGAAGCCGACGACCGCGGCGCCGGCGGACGCCGCGGTCACCTTGAGACCCGCGCCCAGGGTGAACACCTGGGTCCGCACCTCCTCCGGGGCGAACTGCGCACGGATCCGGAGCGTCGCCGTCAGGAGGGGCCCGTCGCACACCCCGGCAATGGCGAACAGGGCCGCCGCGACCGCGACCGAGGGGGAGAAGGCCGCCGCGGCGAGGGCCGCCCCGGTCCCCGCCATCGCCCGGCGCGCCAGCCGGCCCGGGTCCGTTCCCGTGATCCGCCCGAGCGTCAGCGAGCCCGTCAGGGCTCCTGCCGCGAAGGCCGTCATCAGCACACCCCCGGCGCCCGGGCTGCCGAGCCGGGCTGCCAGCAGGACCGAAGTGGCGCTGAGCGAGCCCAGCCCGGCGAAGGCCAGGCCCGTGGCCGCGGTGATCGCCCGCAGCTCCCGGATCCGCCACAGGGCCGCCAGGCCGGCCGCGAGCCCCGCCTTCAGCCCCGTCCGGGGCGCGGCCTCCATCGGCGCTCCGACGGGGCGCCCGTACGGGAGCGTCGCCGCCAGGACCGCTGCGAGCGCGCAGGCCGCGGCCAGCCCCGCCATCGCGGGCGCGGCCGAACCGAGTGCAGCGACCAGGCCCACCGCCGCCGGGGCCACCACGGACGCGGCGTTGTAGGTCGCCGCGTCCCACGCGTACGCCCGGTCCCGCTGGGGCCCCGCCGGGACCAGCCCGGCCACGAGGCTGGACATCCCGCCCGTCACCATCGGCCCGCAGCTGCCGCCGAGCAGCGCCACCGCGAGCACCACCGCAGCCGGGGCCCGGCCCAGCAGCAGGGCCAGCGCCGCCGCCGCGGCCGTGAACCCGACCAGCGCCCCCACGTGGAAGAGCCGGGGCCGACGGGCCCGGGACGCGGCCGCCCCGGCGAGCGGGGCCGCCAGGACGTGCGGAGCCAGCCATGCGGTCAGCACGTAGGCGCCGTGCGCCGCGCTCCCGGTCCGCTCCAGGGCCAGCAGCATCACCGCGAGGCCCATCCCCTCCGAGGCTGTCCGCGCCGCGACCGCCGCTGCCAGGTACCGCCCGAATACGGGCATCCCGGATCCACCCCCCGATCGTGTAACGTGATAGTGGTACAAGAAGTTACGCCGTGGGGGCGTACGGCGAAAGGTTTCCGGGATGACCGGCTCCGCCCAGGGGTTCTCTGCGGCCCGGCGGCTGATCGAGCTCGCCGAGGCGGTCCGCGCCGCTCCCGGCCTCCCGCGCGCCGATCTCGCGGCGCTGCTCGTCCGGCACGGGGAGCACCCGGCCGACCTCGCGCCCGAGGCCTTCACGGAAGCGGACGCGGACCGGCTGCGCGCTGCCGCGCGGCGGATGGCGGAGGTCCTCGCCGAGACCGACGAGGACCGCGCCGCGCAGGCCCTCAACGCGCTCTTCGCGCAGTACGCCACCCGTCCCCGACTGACCCGCCACGACGGCCACCCCTGGCACCTGCACGTCGACCGGGGCGACGAGGCCGGCTGGGGCGAGTGGTTCCTGGCCTCCGGCGCCCTGGCCCTCGCCCAACTGCTCACCGAGCAGGGCCGCATCGCCTGGGGCGCCTGCGCCGCCGCCGGCTGCGGACGGCTCTTCCTCGCCGGCGGCCCCGGCAGCCCCCGCCGCTACTGCTCGCCCACGTGCGCCACCCGTGAACGGGTCGCCGCGCACCGCCGCCGCAAGCGGGCCGAGGCCGCCGCAGCCGCCGAGCATCCGCGGCCGGCCGGCCCCGCCCGCTGAGGACCCGATTCCGGGCGCTCCGCGCCCGGTGCGCTCAAACGCGGCGCGGGCTGGATTTGCCGCGCAGCGGCAAAATTCAGCCCCGTCGGCGTTTGAGGCGCGGGGGCCGGGGGCGGAGCCCCCGGTTCTTCGGGAAGGGGCGGGGCGGGGGATGGCTCCGCGCAGCGGGGGCGCCCGCATGCGAAGGCCCGCGCGGTCCGCCGTCGGCGGACCGCGCGGGCCGCAGATTCACTCGTCCCGGTGGTGCGGGATCAGCCCGCTTCCTTGACCTGCGCCGCCGTCGGGGCGCTGCCCCCCATGTGCGCCGGCAGCCACCACGAGTCCGTGGCGTCCTTCGGCTGGGCCGGGTAGGCGCGCTGCGCCGCGTCCAGCAGCTCCTGGACGCGCTCGCGCAGCCGCCGCGTGATCGCACCGGCGTACTGGTCCTTCGGCGCCTCGATCGGCTCGCCGACCCGCAGCGTCACCGGGATGTGGCTGCGCTTGAGGTCCTTCGGGCGGCCCTTGGTCCACAGCCGCTGCGTGCCCCACAGGGCCACCGGGATCAGCGGGACCCCGGCCTCCTGCGCCATGCGCGCCGCACCCGACTTGAAGCTCTTCAGGGTGAACGACTGGGAGATCGTCGCCTCCGGGAACACGCCGATGATCTCGCCGGAGCGCAGCGAGTCCAGGGCGTGCTGGTACGCCGTCTCGCCCTGCTTGCGGTCCACCGGGATGTGCTTCATCGCGCGCATCAGCGGGCCGGACACCTTGTGCCGGAACACCGACTCCTTCGCCATGAAGCGCACCAGCCGCTTCTGCGGCCGCGCCGTCAGCCCGGCGAAGATGAAGTCGAGGTAGCCGATGTGGTTCGACACCAGTACCGCCCCGCCCTTGCGCGGGATGTGCTCGGTGCCCTTCATGTCGATACGGATGTCCAAGGCCCGGAAGAGGGTGTGCGCGGCACCGATCACCGGGGGGTAGACGAGCTCAGCCATGGTGGGGAGACCCCGCTTTCTGCCTGGGGAGGTTCTCCCGGCCGGAAGTTACGGCAGCGTAGGTACGCGGCCCTTGGGGATCGTGCCGCATCCGAGGGCTGCTGGCCAGCCCAGATGCTGCCGCCCGGGGAGATTCTCGTCACGCCGGGAATGCGGCGTGCGCCCCGGGCGCTCGGATCGGCGTACGAACGTACTTCAATGATGCGGGACGGGACGTCCGGCAGTGACGGCGGGCGGGGGCGGCGGGGTTGACGGTGACGGTGACGGTGACGGGGACGGCAGCGGTGGCGGTTACGGGAGAGCGCGTGCACGGGGACGAGGACGGCCGCGGACCGCTGGGCGCGGCCCAGCTGGGCGCGCAGCCCGGGGAGCGGGCCAGCCTGGTGCAGTTCTCCAGCGCCTTCTGCCAGCCCTGCCGGGCCACCCGCCGCATCCTCGCCGAGGTGGCGGACATGGTCGACGGGGTCGCCCACATCGAGATCGACGCCGAGCGCAACCTGGACCTCGTCCGCACGCTCGGCATCGAGAAGACCCCGACCGTGCTCGTCCTGGACGCGGCCGGCCGGATTGTGCGCCGCGCGGCCGGGATGCCGCGCAAGGCCGACGTGATCGCCGCGCTGGGCGCCGCCGTATGACCGCCGGCGCGGTACGCCCGCCGGCGCCGGCGCCGGTACGCGCGCCCGTACACAGCGTGACGCGCCTCGCATCTGACCGCCGTCGCTTGACTGTGTACACGAGAGATCGCCAGGCTGGCGGCATGCGGTACGAACTCCTGCTGTACGGACGCGTCCACGTGGACCTGGTCCGCCATGCGAGTGCGCGCTGTCGGGTCCGCTGAACGCCCCCGGCCCCCGACCCGATCCCCCCGCGCCCTCGCCCGCCGCGTCCGCGGCAGAAGGAAGCCCTTCCATGACGGCCCCGACCGCCACCCCGGCCCAGTCCGCCCACACCGCACCCTTCGGCTCCGCCCTGCCCGGCTCGCCCGAGCTGCTCCGCTCCGTCTTCCGGCAGCATGCCGCGGGCGTCGCCGTGATCACCGCCGAGGCCGGCGGCCGGCCGGTCGGGTTCACCGCCACCTCGCTCAACTCGGTCTCCGCCGACCCGCCGCTGCTGTCCTTCACCATCTCGACCGGCTCCTCCAGCTGGCCCGCGATACGCGACAGCGACCACCTCGGCGTCCACATACTCGGCGAGCACCAGCAGGAGCTGGCCGGCCTGTTCGCCCGCAGCGGCGCCGACCGCTTCGGCCCGGCCACCGGCTGGGCTCCGGGTCCGCACGAGGTGCCGCTGCTGGACGGCGTGCTGGCCTGGCTGGTGTGCCGCGTGGTGGCGCGGGTCCCGGCCGGCGCGCACCGGGTGATCATTGCGGAGGCGGTCGTCGGGGACCCGGCCGGCGAGGGCCGCCCGCTGCTGTACCACCAGGGGCGCTTCAACGCGCTGCGCGACTGAATCGTCCCTGCTGGGGCGGGTTCGGGTGGCGTTGGACAGATCACAGTTCACCGGCCTTGCCTCCGGAGCGGACCCACGGTGTACTGACGAGTAACATTCCCTTCGGAGCGCGGGCCGCCCCGACCGGGATCAGCCCGAAAAAGGCGCCTATGCTGCCTGCACAAGGCGGTATCAGTAACAAGACGATGCGGTAGGAGAGCCGGCGTGAGCCTGAGGATCGTTGTCTGTGTGAAGTACGTGCCCGACGCCACCGGCGACCGGCACTTCGCCGATGACCTGACGGTCGACCGCGACGACGTCGACGGTCTGCTGTCGGAGCTCGACGAGTACGCCGTCGAGCAGGCGCTGCAGATCGCCGAAGACGCCGACGACGCCGAGATCACCGTCCTGACGGTGGGCCCCGAGGACGCCAAGGACGCCCTGCGCAAGGCGCTGTCCATGGGTGCCGACAAGGCCATCCACGTCGAGGACGACGACCTGCACGGCACCGACGTCATGGGCACCTCGCTGGTGCTGGCCAAGGCCCTCGAGAAGGCCGGCTACGACCTGGTCATCACCGGCATGGCCTCGACCGACGGCACCATGGGTGTCCTCCCGGCGATCCTGGCCGAGCGCCTGGGCGTCCCGCAGGTCACCCTGCTCTCCGAGGTCAAGGTCGAGGACGGCACCGTCACCGGCCGCCGCGACGGCGACTCCGCGAGCGAGCAGCTCGAGGCCTCCCTCCCGGCGGTCGTCTCCGTGACCGACCAGTCCGGCGAGGCCCGCTACCCGTCCTTCAAGGGCATCATGGCCGCCAAGAAGAAGCCGGTGGAGTCCTGGGACCTGTCCGACCTCGAGGTCGAGGCGGAAGAGGTCGGCCTCGAAGGCGCCTGGACCGCGGTGGACTCCGCGGCGCAGCGTCCGGCCCGCACCGCCGGCACGATCGTCAAGGACGAGGGCGAGGGCGGCAAGCAGCTGGCCGAGTTCCTGGCCGGCCAGAAGTTCATCTAAGAGCTTCAGCCAGCACCCTCTCGACCCCCCTGACTACTTCGCATTCCGCAGGAGCATTCCATGGCTGAAGTCCTCGTCTACGTCGACCACGTGGACGGCGCCGTCCGCAAGCCCACCCTCGAGCTGCTGACCCTGGCCCGCCGCATCGGCGAGCCCGTCGCCGTCGCCCTCGGCGCCGGTGCCGAGAACACCGCCGCCGCGCTCGCCGAGCACGGTGCGGTCAAGGTCCTCACCGCCGACGCCCCCGAGTTCGCCGAGTACCTCGTCGTACCGAAGGTGGACGCGCTCCAGGCCGCGTACGAGGCTGTGTCCCCGGCCGCCGTGCTGGTCCCGTCCTCCGCCGAGGGCAAGGAGATCGCCGCCCGCCTCGCCGTCCGCATCGGCTCCGGCATCATCACCGACGCCGTGGACCTGGAGGCCGGTGACGAGGGTCCGGTCGCGACGCAGTCCGCGTTCGCCGCGTCCTTCACCACCAAGTCCCGCGTGTCCAAGGGCACCCCGGTCATCACCGTCAAGCCGAACTCGGCCCCGGTCGAGGCCGCCCCGGCCGCCGGCACCGTCGAGGCGCTCGCCGTCACCTTCGGCGCCCTGGCCACCGGCACCAAGGTCACCTCGCGCACCCCGCGCGAGTCGACCGGCCGTCCCGAGCTGACCGAGGCCGCGATCGTGGTCTCCGGCGGCCGCGGCGTCAACGGCGCCGAGAACTTCGGCCTCATCGAGGCCCTGGCCGACTCCCTCGGTGCGGCCGTCGGCGCCTCGCGCGCCGCCGTCGACGCCGGCTGGTACCCGCACTCCAACCAGGTCGGCCAGACCGGCAAGTCGGTCTCCCCGCAGCTGTACATCGCCTCCGGCATCTCCGGCGCGATCCAGCACCGGGCCGGCATGCAGACCTCGAAGACCATCGTGGCCATCAACAAGGACGCCGAGGCCCCGATCTTCGAGCTGGTCGACTACGGCGTGGTCGGCGACCTCTTCGAGGTCGTCCCGCAGCTGACCGAGGAGATCAAGGCGCGCAAGGGCTGACCTGCGCAACTACTCCGTCACGGGGCCGTGTGGTGATTCTCACCGCACGGCCCCGAGTCGTATGCCCGGCAGGCCGGAGGGACCATTGACGGAGCGGAACCCCGTGACTAAATTCTGCCATGCGGAGCCAAGCTTCCGTGAAGCGGAAAAGAGGAGAGTGCACGATGGGTCAGCAGGAGAAGGTGGCGACGAGCCTCGCAGGCGCGGTCAGCGAGGGCATCAGCGCCTCCCTCGCCCCGGTGGACGCGGAGCTCGCGCGCCACTACCCGGGTGACCCCGGCACCCGCCAGCCCATCCACACCGTCTACGTCCCCGGCGACGTCTTCACCGCCGAGACCATCCGCTCCTGGGGCGACCAGGCCCTCGCCGCCCTCGACGAGCACGCCCCGGACGCCGCCACCTTCGCCAAGGTGCTGGGCATCAGCGACGAACTCGCCGTCCCCGTCTACGACCGCGTCCGCGCCAAGCTGCAGCGCGAGCCCATCGAGGACCTCCGCATCGACTTCGAGGACGGCTTCGGCGTCCGCTCCGACGAGGAGGAGGACCAGGCCGCCGCCCGCGCCGCCCGCCTCGTCTCCGAAGCCTTCTCCAACGGCACCAACGCCCCGTACATGGGCATCCGCATGAAGTGCATGGAGTCCAACGTCCGAGACCGCGGCATCCGCACCACCGACATCTTCCTGTCCGGGCTCCTGGAGCACGGCGGCCTGCCCGAGGGCCTCGTCCTCACCCTCCCCAAGGTCACCTACGCCGAGCAGGTCAGCGCCTTCGTCAAGCTGCTGGAGGCCTTCGAGACCACCCGCGGCCTGCGCCCGGGCCGGATCGGCTTCGAGATCCAGATCGAGACCAGCCAGTCGATCCTCGCCTCCGACGGCACCGCCACCGTGGCCCGCATGATCGAGGCCAGCAAGGGCCGCGCCACCGGCCTGCACTACGGCACCTTCGACTACAGCGCCTGCGTCGGCGTCTCCGCCGCCTACCAGGCCAGCGACCACCCGGCCGCCGACCACGCCAAGGCGATCATGCAGGTTGCCGCCGCCGGCACCGGCGTACGCGTCTCCGACGGCTCGACGAACGTCCTGCCCATCGGCACCACCGAGAAGGTCCACGAAGCCTGGAAGCTGCACTACGGCCTGACCCGCCGCGCCCTGGCCCGCGCCTACTACCAGGGCTGGGACATGCACCCGGGCCACCTGCCGACCCGCTACGCGGCCGTCTTCACCTTCTACCGCGAGGGCCTTGAGGCCGCCGCGGCCCGCCTCAAGGCGTACGTCGCGAAGATCGAGGGCGACGTGATGGACGAGCCCGCCACCGCGAAGGCGCTCGCCGGCTACCTGGTACGCGGCCTCGACTGCGGCGCCGTCGGCACCGAGGAGGTCACCGCCCTGACCGGCCTGACCCGCGCCGAACTCGACGCCTTCGCCATCCCGCGCCGCTCGGCCACCCTGACCGCCACGGCCTGACCGCCACGGCCTGACCGAGCGGCCCCGATACCGCCCGGCCCCGGACTGCGATCACCGGGGCCGGGCCTGTCTCCCACCGACGCCCGGCAGCATCCAGAACCGGACGGTACCGTCGTCCCCCGCGGACGCCAGCAGGCTCCCGTCGGGGGAGAAGGCGATGCCGCGCACCTCGCCGGTGTGGCCGGTCAGCGGGAGCTCGGCCACGGGCAGCTGCACGGCGGGGTTCCACAGTTGCACGGTGCCGTCGGAGCTCGCGCTGGCGAGCACCCGGCCGTCGGGCGAGAACGCGAGGTCCTGCACCTGACCGGTGTGGCCGCGGAACCCCGCGCCCACCGCCGGAACGCCGGTGGCCGTGTCCCAGACCCGGATGGTGCCGTCGGCGTCGCCGGTGGCCAACAGGCGGCCGTCCGGCGAAAAAGCCAGGGCGCGGATGTCGTCCCCGTGCGGCTCCAGCACGAGAGCGGTCGGCTCGCCGGTCATCGGGTCCCACAGCACCGTCCGTGCGTGCCCGGCAGCGGCCAGCATGCGACCGTCGGGGGAGTAGGCGACCGCGGACACGTCCGACACCCCTTCGGGCGAGCGGATCGCCACTGCCGCGTCCTCGGCCACGTCCCACATGCGCAGGTGGCCGTCCGCGTCGATCCAGGCGACGTATCGGCCGTCGGGCGTGAACGCCAGGTGCGGATGCAGTGAGACCGGGTGGCGCAGCGGGTCGTGCGAGGGCATGCCCTGGGTCCACAGTTCCGCCGGCTCGCGGTCCTGGGGGAAGTCCAGTCCCCAGGGACCCCTGTCCGGGAGCACCAGTCCCTCGGGCAGCGCCACCCGCGTCGCGGGATACCAGGTCAGGATCCGCCGGTCCGCGGTGCGGACCAGCAGTCGTTCGCCATTCGGCGAAAAGGCGAGCCGGCGGAGCGGGATCCCGCTGTACGAGGACATCGCCGGCAGGGCGACGGCGTGGCCTTCCCGCAAGGCGGCGGTCACCGCCCGGACCGCCAGCGACTCCAGGCGGCGCGCATCCCCGTCCGGGACGTGGTGGTAGACCACCACCTCGTAGGCCTCACCGCATGCGGCGAGGCAACGGCCGTCGGGAGAGAACGCGACGTGGTGGAGCGGTCGTTCGTATCCGGTCAGAGGAGGGCCAACGGGAACACCCCGGTTCCGGTCCCACAGCCGCACCGTCCCGTCGTCGCAGGCGGTGGCCAGCATCCGGCCGTCGGGTGAGAAGACGGCCCCCCACGTCAGGGCATCGGGGCCGTGCAACAGCCAGCCGAGGGCACTGCCGGTGGCGGTGTCCCAGAGCTGCGTTCCGCTGTCGCCGGCGGTGGCCAGCAGCTGTCCGTCCGGTGAGAACGCCATGCCGATGAGCTCGCCGAGATAGCCGGTGAGGGGCTTTCCGATGGCCTTGCCCGCCAGCAGGTCCCACAGCTGTACCCCGTGCCTCCCCTTGAGCGCGGCCAACAGGCGGCTGCCGGGGAAGAACGCAAGGGCCCCTACCTCGCCGAAGTGCCCGACCAGGGGTGGGCCCGCAGGTTTTCCCGACGCCGTGTCCCATCGGCGGACGGTCTCGTCGTCGGAAGCGGTGGCCAAGACGCGTCCGTCGGGGGAGAAGGCAAGCGCTTTGACGGGTTCCTCGTGCCCCTCCAGGAGCGGGCCCACGGGAGCCAGCGTGTGCACGTCCCACAGCTGCGCCGAGCCGTCGTTCCTGCCGATCGCCAGTGCACCACCGTGCGGCGAGAACGCCATGCACATGCCGGGCTGCCCGGTCTTGATCTCACCCAGGGCCCGGCCCCGTACAGGGTCCCAGAGCTGCACCACGCCGTCTGTGCCGACGGCCAGGATCCTGCCGACGGGAGAGAACGCAACCCCCCACGGGTGGCGCTCCGGCGTGCTGAACCGGTGGGCCAGGGCGAAGCCGTTCCCGTCCCCGACCGTTGCGGCCACCGGGATGCGGCCTGTGGCCTCCTGTGCAACCGCAGGCGGCTCTGGAGCCGGCGGGGGCCTGCGGGCCCGGTCCGGGGCGGTCGGCTGGAGGGACGCCAGGGCGCGCCAGCGCAGCCGCCACGGGCCCAACTCGGGCGCGGCGTGCGACGGGACGGCGATGGGCCGGCCGTCCTCGTCGTACGCGTACAGCGTCCGCACCAGCGTCATCAGCGTGTCCAGTCCGGGCAGCCGCTTGCCACGGAAGGCGTCGCTCTGCGTGGCGACGGGCAGCCGGCCCCCGATCCGGGACTTCGCCGCCCGCGCCTCCAGCTCCCGGTACGAGGGGTTGCCGCGCTCGATCCGGAGCCGGCGCAAGTCGGCGGCGAAGCGGGCCAGTTCCTCGTCGAACCCGACGGCGTGCGGTGCGTCCACGCAGCCAGGCTATGCACAGACCGGCCGAACGGTCCCGGACTTGACGGAACGCCACCGAACAGTGGGGCGGTCCGCGGCCGTGGTTCGACGGTGATCGCCGGACGGCGGATCCGTTCGGCCGGTGCGGGAACCGGCCGGGCCCTCCGGTGCAATCGCCGCATGACCACACACCGGAACCCGCACGGCACCGAGCAGCCGTTCCTGTCCCTGCACACCGCCGTGGTGCTGATCGGTGCCCTGATCATCGGCCTCGTCGTCGGCGGGTTGAGCCGCGCAGGCGGGGTGCACCCCGCTCTGGCCGTGCTCGCCGGGCTCACCGCGGGGGGCGGGGCCGTGCCCGTCCTGCGGGGGCTCATCCGGTGAGCGGTCAGGCCGGCGGGGGGAGTTCGCCCGAGCCGCGGGGGATCAGGCGCGTCGGCAGTTCGATGCGGGTCGGCGGGAGGGCCGATCCGCCGAGGCGCTGGAACAGGCGGTCCGTGGCGACCCGGCCCAGGGCCGCCGGGTCCTGGGCGACCACGGTGACGCCGGGCCGCAGCAGGTCGGCCAGCTCGAAGTCGTCGAAGCCGACCAGCGCCACCGGCCGCGGGTGCCCGGCCAGGACCCGCACCACGGTCACCGTCACCCGGTTGTTGCCGGCGAACAGCGCGGTGACCGGCTCCGGGCCCGCGAGCATGGCGCGGGCCGCGGCCGTGACCCGCTCCGGCGTCGTCGGCCCCAGCGACACCCAGGACTCCGCCACCTCAAGGCCCGCGTCCGCCATGGCCGCGCGGTAGCCGCCCAGCCGCTCCGTCGCCGTGTGGATGCGGGGCTGGTCGCCGATGAACCCGATCCGCCGGTGGCCGCCCGCGATCAGGTGCGCGACGCCCTCGCGGGCACCGCCGCGGTTGTCCGACAGCACCACGTCCGCCTCGATCCGGCCTGCCGGGCGGTCCACGAACACCGTGGCCACCCCGGCCTTCATCTCCGGCTCCAGGTAGCGGTGGTCGTCGCCCGCCGGGATCACGACCAGCCCGTCCACCCGCCGTGCGCACAGAGCCAGGGCCAACTCCCGCTCCCGGTCCGGGTCCTCGGCGCTGGACCCGTTGATCAGCAGCGCCCCGTGCGCGCGGGCCACCTCCTCCACGGCCCGGTTCAGCGGCCCGTAGAACGGGTCGGCGAGGTCCTCCAGGATCAGCCCGACGGTGGCGGTACGGCCCTTGCGGAGCACCCGCGCGCTGTCGTTGCGGCGGAAGCCGAGCGCCTCGATGGCCTCCTGGACCCGCCGGACCGTGTCGGGGGTGACCCCCGCCTCGCCGTTGACCACCCGTGACACCGTCTTCAGTCCGACCCCCGCGCGGGTCGCGACGTCCTTCATGGTCGGCCGGGTGCCGTAGCGGGGATCGGACGACGGGCGGCGGGTCTGCGGCACGGGACGGAAACCTCCGGGACACGACGGGCGGGCACGGCTGCGGTCTTGAGGATAAGCACGCGGGCCGTACGCGGGTTTCCATGGCAGGGTGATGCGGGCAAGCCACTGGGGGCTTTTGACGAGCCGTGGGGAGAGGGGTAGACGTGATTGTCTGGATCAACGGCACATTCAGCGCCGGGAAGACCAGCACGGCCCGGGAACTGACCAGGATCCTCCCGGACAGCACCCTGTACGACCCGGAGCTCGTCGGCGACGCACTGCGCCGGCTCCTGCCGCGCAAGCGCCTCGCGGAGGTGAGCGACTACCAGGACCTGCCGAGCTGGCGGCGCCTGGTCGTGGACACGGCCGCGGCGATGCTCGCGGAGCTGGGCGGGGTGCTGGTGGTACCGATGACGCTGCTGCGCCAGGAGTACCGGGACGAGATCTTCGGCGGGTTGGCGGCGCGCCGGATCCCGGTGCGCCATGTGCTGCTCGCCCCGGCGGAAACGATCCTGCGCCACCGCATCGCGACCCGCCGGGAGCCGGGCAGCCCCGAGGAGGTGGACCTCCGCGTCCGGCAGTGGGCGTACGACCACATCCCCGCCTACCGGCAGGCCCTCGGCTGGCTGACGGCCGACGCCCACGTCATCGACAACGGCGCTCTCAGCGTGCGGCAGACGGCGGAGCTGATAGCCGAGGCCGTGCGCACCGAGGCCGCCGGGATCTGCGACATCGTGCAGACCCCGGAGCCGACCCGGGAGACGGTGGCGGCGGGGGTGCTGCTCTTCGACGACGAGGACCGGGTGCTCCTGGTGGATCCGACGTACAAGCCGGGCTGGGAGTTCCCGGGCGGCGTCGTCGAAGCGGGGGAGGCGCCCGCCCGCGCCGGCGTGCGGGAGGTCGCGGAGGAACTCGGCATCGACCTCGGCCGCGTACCCGGGCTGCTCGTCGTGGACTGGGAGCCGCCCGCGCGCCCCGCGTACGGAGGCCTGCGGCTGCTCTTCGACGGGGGCCGGCTGTCCGCCGGGGCGGCGGCCCGGCTCCGGCTGCCGGGACCGGAGCTGCGGGCCTGGCGGTTCGCCACCGAGGCGGAGGCCGCCGAGCTGCTGCCGCCCGTGCGCTACGAGAGGCTGCGGTGGGCGCTGCGGGCGCGCGAACGCGGGCGCCCGCTGTACCTGGAGGGCGGACGGCCCACGCCGTAGCCGCCGACGCCGCGCCGCCCGTCGTCACGGGCGGCGCGGCGTGCGGGGCTCGCTGGGCCCTGCCGCCTCAGGCGCCCTTGGACGCCGCGTAGTTGACGAGGAAGTGGGCCTCGGCCACCGACAGGCGCTCCAGCTCCTCCGGGGAGACGCTCTCGTTCACCGCGTGGATCTGCGCCTCCGGCTCGCTCAGACCGATCAGCAGCATCTCCGCCTGCGGGTACAGCGAGGTCAGCGTGTTGCACAGCGGAATCGATCCGCCCATGCCGCTGACCTGCATCTCCTGGCCGGGGTACGCGAGCTCCAGGGCGGCCGCCATCGAGGCGTACGCCGGGCTGGTGGTGTCCGCCCGGAACGGCTGGCCCTGGCCGACGACCTCCACGTCCAGGCGAGCCTTCCACGGCGTGTGCGCCACCAGGTGCGCCTCCAGCAGCTTGATCGCCTCGGCCGTGTCCACGCCCGGCGGCACCCGCAGGCTGATCAGCGCGGACGCGCTCGCGTGCACCGACGGGGTCGCGCCCACCACCGGCGGGCAGTCGATGCCGAGGACCGTGACGGCCGGGCGGGCCCACAGCCGGTCCGCGATCGTGCCCTCGCCGATCAGCTCCACGCCGTCCAGCACCTTCGCGTCGGACCGGAAGTCCTCCTCCGGGTACTGCAGGCCCTCCCACACCGCGTCCGCCGCGAGCCCGTCCACCGTGGTCGAGCCGTCCGCCGCGCGCAGCGAGTCCAGCAGCCGGATCAGGGCCGCCAGCGCGTCCGGGGCGACACCGCCGAACATGCCCGAGTGCAGGTTGCCGCCCAGCGTGTCGATCTTCACCTTCAGCAGGCACATGCCGCGCAGGGTGGCCGTCACCGTCGGCAGGCCGAGGCGGAAGTTGCCCGCGTCGCCGATGACGATCGTGTCGGCGGCCAGCAGCTCCGGGTGCGCCTCGGCGTACTGCTGGAGACCGCCGGTGCCCTGCTCCTCCGAGCCCTCGACGATCACCTTCACGCTCACCGGCACCCCGCCGTTGGCCTTCAGCGCGCGCAGCGCCAGCAGGTGCATGATGAACCCGCCCTTGCAGTCCGCGGCGCCGCGCCCGTACCAGCGGCCGTCGCGCTCGGTCAGCTCGAAGGCCGGGGAGATCCAGGCGGCGTCGTCCAGCGGCGGCTGCACGTCGTAGTGCGCGTACAGCAGCACGGTCGGCGCGCCCTCCGGGCCGGGCAGGAAGCCGTACACCGACTGGGTCCCGTCCGGGGTGTCGAGCAGGGCCACGTCCTGGAAGCCCTCGGCGCGCAGCGCGTCCGCCACCCAGGTCGCCGCGCCCTCGCTCTCGCTCTTGGGGAACTGCGCCCAGTCCGCCACCGACTGGAAGGCCACCAGCTCGGTCAGCTCCTGCTTGGCGCGGGGCATCAGCGAGGCGATGGTCTCGGCGATCGGATTCTGGGACATGGGCACGCTCCTCTTGGGTGCGACGTTGTCGTCTGTGTACGCCTCCCGCATCCGCGTGGTGGGCTTATGTCGGGATGGGGCGCAGGTCAGTCCGATCCTCGCACAGCAGGACGGGCCGCAGGCGCGCCGTAGGATTTCCCCGGCATCGGAGCAACGCATGATCAGGAGCAGCAGCACATCGTGAGCAGCGACGAAAGCACCGTCGACGGAGCCGACGCAGCAGGGCGGGCCGCCGGGGCGGGGGACGAAGTGGCCGGGGGGACCGGCGAGGTGTGGGACGTGGTCGTGGTCGGGGCCGGCCCGGCCGGGGCCTCGGCGGCGCATGCCGCCGCGGTGGCCGGGGCGCGGGTCCTGCTGCTGGAGAAGGCGGAGCTGCCCCGGTACAAGACGTGCGGCGGCGGCATCATCGGCCCGTCGCGCGACGCGCTGCCGCCCGGCTTCACGCTCCCGCTGAAGGACCGCATCCACGCGGTCACCTTCACGCTGAACGGGAAGCTGACCCGCACCCGCCGCTCGAAGCACATGCTGTTCGGGCTCATCAACCGGCCCGAGTTCGACGCCGGGCTGGTCGCGGAGGCGGAGAAGGCGGGCGCGACGGTGCGCACGGGCACGGCGGTCGCCCGGGTCGAGCAGCACGGGGCGGCGGTGCCGGACCGGCGCACGGTCGCCGTGGTGCTGGCCGACGGCGAGACCGTGCTGGCGCGGGCGGTCGTCGGCGCGGACGGCAGCGCGAGCCGGATCGGCGCCCACGTCGGGGTCGAGATGGACCAGGTGGACCTCGGCCTGGAGGCGGAGATCCCGGTCCCGCCGACGGTGGCCGAGGACTGGAAGGGGCGCGTGCTCATCGACTGGGGCCCGCTGCCCGGCAGTTACGGCTGGGTCTTCCCCAAGGACGACACCCTGACGGTCGGGGTCATCTCGGCCAAGGGCGAGGGCGCGGCGACCAAGCAGTACCTGGAGGACTTCATCGCCCGGCTGGGGCTGGCCGGCTTCGAGCCCGCCGTCTCCTCCGGCCACCTGACGCGCTGCCGCAAGCCGGACTCGCCGCTGTCGCGGGGCCGGGTGCTGGTGGCGGGCGACGCGGCCGGACTGCTGGAGCCGTGGACCCGCGAGGGCATCTCCTTCGCGCTGCGCTCGGGCCGGCTGGCCGGCGAGTGGGCCGTGAAGCTGTCCGAGGCGCAGGACGCGGTCGACGCGCGGCGCCAGGCGCTCAACTACGCCTTCGCGATCAAGGCGGGCCTCGGCGTCGAGATGAGCGTCGGCAAGCGGATGCTGACCCTCTTCGAGGCCCGGCCCGGTCTGTTGCACGCGGCGCTCACCGGCTTCCGCCCGGCGTGGCGGTCGTTCGCGCGGATCACGCGGGGGGCGACGACCCTGGCCGAGCTGGTGAACACGTACCCGCTGGCCCGCAAGGCACTGCACCTCCTGGACGACAGGCAGGCGCGGGCGGGCGCGAAGGCGGCGGCGGGCGGCCCGGGCGAGGTCTGAGGCCGTAGCTGCGGTCTGCGGCAGAGCAGGTTCAGGGGAGTGGCGGTCCTGCCCGGAGTTCCGGGCGGGGCCGCCGCTTGCGTTGTTCTCCTGCGCGGTTCAACGGTTCACGGTTCACGGCTTACGGTCCTCGGTGGCGTTCAGCCGGAGACGGTGATGCGGAAGACCGGGTGGTCGGCCGAGGCCGCCTGGAGCTCGGCGTCGGAGGACGTGGCGGTGACGCCCTGGAAGAACCGGTTGACCTCCCAGCCCCACCGCTCCAGGTAGGTGCGCAGCACCGCGGCCTTCTCGGCCGGGTCGCTGAGCTCGGTGGCCGTGAAGGTGCGCACCTTGCGCCCGACGCGCAGTTCACCGCCGCCCGCCACCCGCATGTTGCGGACCCACTGGGAGTGGCCGCGTGCCGAGACGAGGTACTGCTCGCCGCGGAAGGAGTGCGGGTTGACCGGGATCCGCTGCAGCTTGCCCGAGGTGCGGCCGCGCACCGACAGTTCGGCGGTACCGGCGAGGCTGATCCCGAGGCGCGCCAGCTTCCCGAAGAAGGCGTTGAAGCGGGTGGCGAACGTGCCGGCCTGGACGTAGTACGGGGTGGCGGGCGCGGTCATGACTGCCTCCGAGGCGATTGTGAGAGCGGTGCTCTCGCTTGAGATCAGTGTGCACGGATCGCTGCACCATTTCAAGAGCAGTGCTCTCGATTCGAATCGCTGATCTGCTTTTTGTGCACTGCTCTACCCGCATGGCAGACTGGCGCCATGAGTACCGTGCGCGGGGCCCGGGAGCGGGCCCGTACCGAGGTCACCGCAGCCATCAAGGACGAGGCGCGCCGCATGCTCGCGGCCGAGGGCGCGGCCAAGCTGTCGCTGCGCGCCGTCGCCCGCGAGCTGGGCATGGTCTCCTCGGCCCTCTACCGCTACTTCCCGAGCCGGGACGACCTGCTCACCGCGCTGATCGTCGACGCGTACGACAGCATCGGTGCGGCGGCGGAGGAGGCCGACGCCGAGGCCGTCGCCGCCGGCTCCCCGTCCCGCGAGCGGTGGATCGCGGTCGCCCGGGCGGTCCGCGTCTGGGCGCTGGAGCACCCGCACGAGTACGCCCTCATCTACGGCTCCCCGGTCCCCGGATACAGCGCTCCGGTGGACACCGTCGCCCCCGCCTCCCGCGTCGGCAACACCTTCATCGGCATCGTCCGCGCCGCCCACGCCGGCCACGGCCTGGCCCTGCCGCCGCTGCCCGCCACCCTGCGCCCCGAAGCGGCCCGGATGACCGCGGACTTCGCCGAGGGCCTGCCACCGGAGGTCACGGCCGCTCTGGTCGCCGCCTGGGCCCAGCTGATCGGCCTGGTCTCGTTCGAGCTGTTCGGGCAGTTCAACCGCGTCGTCGAGGACCGCGACACCTTCTTCGCCCACGCCGCCGCCCAACTCGCCCACGCCGTCGGCCTCCCGGCCGCGTGACCCGGATACGACGAGGGGCGCGGCAGTCGCTCCGTATCGCGCAGTCGTCGGGTGCCTAACACCCGTCGCCGAGGGGGATCGCCGACGCGGCGGCTGAGTACACGGCGTAGAGCTGGATCAGCTCCATGGGAATCGCCAACACGCTGAACCACACGGTGGTGCCGGCGAGCAGTCCCGGCCAGGACTCCCCGAGCCGGAGGCCGCACCGGCCGCGCAGCCGGCGCGCGAGCAGCACGCACACCGCCACCGCCGCCACGCCGAGGACCACACCGGCCCAGCCGGCGGCGTACTCCGCCAATGGGAAGGGCAGATGCCGGCAGGCCTCCTCCTGCCGGTCGGCCCACTCGTGCTGGATCTCCTGCGAGTGCAGGGAGGTCGCCACACCGGCCACGATCAGGAGCGGCACCAGCAGGGCCGCCGTCACGGTGCCGACGGTGACGGCACGGGGGCTCGCGGCGGCCGCCTGGCGCGCCGTGCGGTGTGGGCGGCTAACCGCAGTCACCGAGGATCGGCCCGGGTATGTAGGGGTTGTAGGTGGTCCACAGCATGAACAGTTCCAGCAGAATCGCCACCACGTTGAGCAGGGCGCACACGAAAGCCAGGAGTCCCGGCCAGGTGTCCCAGAGCCGGAGCCCGCAGCGTCGGCGGATCCGCCGGGCGAGCAGTAGACAGACGGCCACGGCCGACAGCCCGAGGAGCAGTCCCGACCACGCGACGACGTATTCCATTTTCGGGAAGGGCATGTGCCGGCAGGCCGCCTGCTGCCGGTGTACCCAGTCCATGTCGATGTCTTCGGCGCGCAACGAGGTGACCACACCGAAAACGGCCACGACCGGCACGAGCAGTGCCGTGATCACCATGCCGGGCGTGACCGTGCGGCCCCGCGCAGCGCCCGACAACGCGGCGGAGGAAGAGGTTTCCATCAGTACCAATTCGGGTGGGGTCGGACGATGCGGATGCGCTGCTCGCCGTGGTTCCTGGTGGCGACGTGTTCGCGGCTGTCCAGGCTCACGTTCTGGAACGAGCTGGTGTGCTGGGTAAGTTTGACGTCGCCGTCAGGGGTCACCGACGTCACCACAGCAGCGTGGTAGATCTCTCCCTGCGGCTCGTCCGGGTCGGGCGCGACCTGCTCGTAGAAGATCACGTCGCCAGGGCGTGCTTCCGATCTCGTGACTTCCTCACCGCCGTTGCGCAGCAGGAAGCCGTGCAGGTCTTTGGCCAGACCCCACGAGCGGGAGTGGTAAAGCCGTCGGTCGAGCCGGTCTATCCCCACGCCGCTCTCCCGCCCCCAGGTGTTGTCCCCGCGGGGTCCCAGCCAGAAGTCGAACTTCTTGTGCATCCCTCCGGCCTCAAGGGCCGACGACGTGAAATTGGCGCAGTTGTTCTTGAAGTCGAGATCATCCAGCTTGTCCCAGTGGTCGAGCGCGTAGCGCACCATCTCGACCCGGTCGATCTTGCCGTCGGGTCCGCGGAGCTCGCGCCCGACCTCGGGCGGCAGGCCCTTGAGGTCGGCGAGGGTAACGGGGTCGGCCCGCATGAGGTCCTTCTGCTGTTGCGGCGTCAGGCCGTCCCACCAGGCGCGGACGAGTTGGGGGTCCTTGCCGACCGGGATGTCCGCCCTGAGTATCTCGAATTCGGTGTGGGACGCCTCGACCAGGATCTCGTTGTGTGCCTGTGAGGTGTCGGAGACGTTGATGGTCTTCGCCAGCTTGTCCAGTTCGGCGGAGGCTTTCGCATCCGCCTGGGAGGCCTCGCGCAGGGCTTCGTCTATCAGCGCGTTGACCGTGGATATGTGCCCCTGCTCCTTGTTGTAGGCGTCGCGCACGTTCTGCGGGACGTTGGGTCCCGTCGGTGCGGCGCCCGTGTAGAAGCCGACGGCGCGGCCGTCCTGGATGCGCAGTCCGTGCTCGTTCGCCAGCTCGATGGCGTGCGAGAGGGTGCGCTGGGCGTAGCCCATGGTGTGGGCCAGGGCGTCGAGGACCATGGCCACGCCCTTCATGATGTCGCCGCCGGACTCGAGGCGGTTGGCGAGGTCCTCCAGGCGCTTGCCGGCCGTCTTGCCGGTGACGTCCGCCCAGTGGTCGTCGAGCGGCTTCTTGCCCTGCGCGCGGATGTCCTCGCAGGCGGACGAGGAGCGCCGGGCGAGGTCGACCCAGTCGTCCGCCGCCTTCTGCCACTGGTCCACTCGGCAGTCGTACAGGTCGTGGTAGGAGACCACGGGTCAGTTCCTCCCGAAGTCGGCGAGACCGCTCCGGAGCCTGCTGAAGGCGTCCTTCGCCTGGGCGTCCGTGGTGTCGTAGGCCTTGGCCGTGGTGTGGAGGTTGTCGGCCATGGTGTTCATCTGCTTGCCCAGGTCGACCATGTGGTCCTCCCAGGCGGTCGCGCACCGCTTCAGCGCCGCGGCGGAGGCCCACCCGTGGTGGCCGTCGGCTGCCGTGTCGCTCGAGTCGAGGGATTTGCGGAGGTTCTCCAGCGCTTTTGCGGCGGCCGAGTCGGTCCCGCCTGCGCTTTGCCGTACGTAGTGCGTCTTGATGTCTATGTCCACGAAGTCCCCCATGAGTGGTTTGGGGAACACCCTAACCTCGACTGCGTGTTCGGCTTGCCGCTGATGCGGCGGAGTCTCCGCGCCGCTGAGGTGCAGGTTGTCTTCGGGAGGAGCACGAAGCCCGGACGGGACGCGCCGCCTTCCCCGGGGCCGGCTCCCGCGGGCCGCCCGGGCAGGAGCGGCCCGTGGGCGGCCCGCTTGCCGGGGCGGCGCGGCGCCGGTGGCCGGGTCAGATGCCGGCCGTCTCCGTCCACAGGCGGGCCAGGGACTCGTCGCCCGTGACGCCCGGGCCTGTCAGCGGCAGCCGGTTCCACAGGGCCGCGTACAGCCAGGCCGCGTCGGCGGTCACCTCGCAGTCCGCCGGGCCCGCGTCGCCGAGGACCGCACGGGGCGGCTCCTGGGACAGGTGGACGGTCCACACCGCGCCCGTGTCGGCGGCCCGGATCCGCAGCGCCCGCGGCCGGTCCGTCCGTACGCGGCTGCGCGGGCGGGCGTGGAAGCCGGTGAGCAGCTCGTCCACGCCGTCCTCGGCGAACTCAGGGGCCACCGGCGAGAAGGGCAGACCGAGCGCCGCCTCGGCGTCCATCCGGTGCACGGTGGTCTCGTGCGCCTGGCGCCGCGCCCAGAACGCCAGCGGCGACGGCGGGGCCGTCGGCAGGAAGGTCCAGCACTGGACGTCGGCCGGCGCCTCGTTCAGCGTCCGGACCAGGGCCGCATGCCCCTCCCGGAACCAGGACAGCAGCTCGGCGCCGACCAGCTCGGGCGCCTCGGGGAACGGGCCCGGCTCCACGGCCGCGTCCCGGATGTACGAGGCCGCCCAGCGGTGCACCGCGCCGGTGTGCCGCAGCAGGTCGGTGATCCGCCACGACGGACAGGTGGGCACCAGGGCGTCCGTGCCCGCCCGTTCCGCCTGCGCGGCGAGCAACTCGCCCTCCCGCTCCAGGGTCTCCACGAATTCGGTGATCTTCATATGGGCAGTCTTCCAGCCGACCCTGACAATGGGGGCATGAACGGGGAACTCTTCCCGCGCGAGCGGACCGAGATCGCCCCCGGCGCCGTGCACGTGCCCGACTGGCTCGGCCCCGGCCGCCAGCGCGAGCTGCTGGCCGCCTGCCGGGCGTGGGCGCGGCCGCCCGCCGGACTGCGTACGGTCCGCACCCCGGGCGGCGGCACGATGACCGCCCGCCAGGTCTGCCTCGGCCTGCACTGGTATCCGTACGCGTACGCGCGCACCGCCGTCGACGGGGACGGAGCCCCGGTCAAGCCGATGCCGGGCTGGCTCGCGCAGCTGGGGCACGAAGCCGTCGCCGCCGCGTACGGCGAGGGCGTCGCCGTGCCCCCCTACGACATCGCGCTGATCAACTTCTACGACGGGGACTCCCGCATGGGCATGCACCGCGACGCCGAGGAGAAGTCCCCGGCGCCGGTGGTCTCCCTCAGCCTCGGCGACACCTGCGTCTTCCGCTTCGGCAACACCGACAACCGCGGCCGGCCCTACCGGGACGTGCAGCTGCGCAGCGGGGACCTCTTCGTCTTCGGCGGGCCGGCGCGGCTGGCCTACCACGGGGTGCCGAAGGTCCTGCCCGGTACCGGTCCGCGCGGGCTCGGGCTCAGCGGAAGGCTGAACATCACCCTCCGCGTCGGCGGGCTGGACCTGCCGGGCGGCTGACCGCCGGGCGGTCTCCGCTCGGCCGGGTCGCCGCGCACCCCGCCGATCATGCGAGGATCGCTGTCATGAACGGCAACGGGGCCCCGCCGCGGGTGGGGGACGGGAGCACGGGATCCACGGCTTCCGCGGCGACCACGGCTTCCGGGTCGACCGCGGGATCCGCCGCATCCGCGGGATCCGCCGCCGCTACGGCGTCCGCGGCGTCCGCGGCGTCCGCCAGGAGCAAGCTGGAGCGGGGCCGTGGCGCCCTCGGCCCGGCGCTGGAGCTCGTCCACACCGGCCGGGCCCCGACCCGTGCGGTCCTGACGGCCGAGCTCGGCGTCACCCGCGCCACCGCCGGGGCCGTCGCCGCCGAGCTGGAGGCGCTCGGCCTGATCCGCGTCGACTCCCGCCCCGGAGGCACGGGCGGCGGCGCCCAGGGCCGGCCCTCGCACCGGCTCTCCATCGACGAGAACGGCCCCGTGGCCCTCGCCGCACAGGTGCACCCGGACGGCTTCCGGGCCGCCCTCGTCGGCCTCGGCGGGCGGATCGTCGCCACCGCGCCCGGCAAGATCACCGTCTCTGCCGACCCGGCGCAGGTGCTGGGCGCGGTCGTCGACGCGGGCGCCGCCCTGCTCGCCGAGACCGGCCGGCGCTGCATCGGGGCCGGGCTGGCGGTGCCGTCGGCGGTTGCCGAGCCCGACGGTACGGCGCTCAACCCGCTGCACCTCGCCTGGCCGGCCGGTGCGCCGGTACGGGCCATCTTCGAGCAGTGCGTCAAGGCCGCCGGGATCGACGGGCCGGCCCTGGCCGGGAACGACGTCAACCTCGCCGCGCTCGCCGAGCACCGGCACGGCGCGGGCCGCAGCGCGCAGCACCTGCTGTGCGTGGCCACCGGGCACCGCGGCGTCGGCGGGGCGCTGGTCCTGGACGGGCGCCTGCACAGCGGGAGTTCGGGCCTGGCGCTGGAGGTCGGCCACCTCACCGTCAACCCGGAGGGGCGGGCCTGCCACTGCGGGGGGCGCGGCTGCCTGGACGTGGAGGCCGATCCGCTGGCCTTCCTGACCGCGGCCGGCCGCACCCCGGGGCCGGAGGTGTCGCTGCTCCAGCAGGCGCGTGATCTGCTGCGCGAGGAGTACGGGCAGCCGGCGGTACGGGCCGCCGCGGAGGAGCTCATCGACCGGCTTGGACTGGGGCTCGCCGGGCTGGTGAACATCCTGAACCCGGACCGGATCATCCTGGGCGGACTGCACCGGGAGCTGCTGTACGCGGACCCGGAGCGGCTGCGGGCGGTGGTCGCCGACCGCAGCCTGTGGGGGCGGAGCGGGGGAGTGCCGATCCTGCCGTGCACGCTGGACCACAACAGCCTGGTGGGGGCCGCGGAGCTGGCCTGGCAGCCGGTGCTGGACGATCCGCTGGGGGCGCTGGGCGCGGCCGCCGCGTAGGCCTTGCCCGTACGTGAGCCACGGGGCCGGGTGGGGCAGGAGCCGGGCTTCCGCCCGGCCCGCCGGCCGCGGCCGGGCGCTACCCGGGGCCGATGACGGTCGGCGCCCTCAGCGTCAGGCCACCGGCCCCGGGGGCGCCGGCTACGCCGCCGGGCCCGCGTTCCACCGGCCCGCCCCCGCTCGACGCGGCCTCCGCGCCGGCTGCCGCGGCGTGCGGCGCCGGGTGCGTGGGGGTGCCGGTCGTGCCGGGGCTCCGCCCCGGACCCCGCGCCTCAAACGCCGGCGGGGCCGGATTTGCCGGCGGGGCTGGGTTTGGTGCGGCTGTGACCTGCGGCGACGGGTGCGTGGGGGTGCCGGTCGTTGGTGCGGCTGCGGCGGAAGCGGTCACGGGGGTGCGGTCCGGCGGGGTGGTCGTAGCCGTCATCGGCGTGCCGACCGTGGCCAGCGGGATCGGCATCCGCATCGGGTCTGCCGGGACCGGTGCGACCACCGGGGTGCGGGCCGGGGCTCGGGGTGGCCTTGGGCGGGGGCGGGTCGGGGCGGCTCTCAGGGAGAACCAGACCACCTTGCCGGGTGTGTCCGGCTGGTGCCGTGCCCCCCAGGCCTCGCTGACCGCCTCGACGAGCGCGAGGCCGCGTCCGCAGGTCTCCAGGGCGTCCGCGGCGGCCGCCCGCAGGACCGGGAGGCGCGGGTCGCTGTCGTACACCGAGACCGTCAGCCGCCCCAGCCGCAGCTCGATCTCGACCGTGCACGTCTTGTCCGGCTGTGCATGGCGGTGGACGTTGCTCAGCAGTTCCGTCACCCCCAGCGCAGCCCGGTCTATGAGTGGATCCAGCTGCCAGTGGCGCAATTGCGCGGAAACGATCCTCCGGATCTGCCCGATCCGGGACGGCAAGGCCTGCAGTTCGACGACGCAGTGCCTGCGTGAGTGACTGATCACGGCTGCGACTCCCCGACATGAGTGTTACGGGTGCTGCACCCTCAGTAATGCTCCACCAGGGTCACCCACGGTGCCCGCGGATGCAACCGAACGCGATCGAAAGCGATCCGCATGGATACCCAAAGTGACTGTTTGCGCAGGTGAGAGAGGTACATTGCGAATGCAGGGGGCGAAGAACCGCACGAAGGAGCAAGGCGCATGAGCACCACCCGTACCACCGCCGGTACGACGGCCACCACGGCCACGACGGTCGACGTCGACCGTAGCGACGCGGACTACCGCGCCTGGCTGAACGAGGCCGTCCGCAAGGTCCAGGCGGACGCCAACCGCTCCGCCGACACGCACCTGCTGCGCTTCCCGCTCCCCGAGGCGTGGGGCATCGACCTGTACCTCAAGGACGAGTCCACGCACCCCACGGGCTCCCTCAAGCACCGCCTGGCGCGCTCGCTGTTCCTCTACGCCCTGTGCAACGGCTGGATCCGCCCCGGACGCCCGGTCATCGAGGCCTCCTCCGGCTCGACGGCCGTCTCCGAGGCGTACTTCGCCAAGCTGATCGGCGTCCCGTTCATCGCCGTCATGCCGCGCACGACCAGCCCGGAGAAGTGCCGCCTGATCGAATTCCACGGCGGTGAATGCCACTTCGTCGACGACCCCATGAAGATGTACGAGGAGTCGGCGGATCTCGCGGCCCGCACCGGCGGCCACTACATGGACCAGTTCACCTACGCGGAGCGCGCGACGGACTGGCGCGGCAACAACAACATCGCAGAATCGATTTACCAGCAGCTGCGCCTGGAGCGGTACCCCGAGCCCGCCTGGATCGTGGCCACCGCCGGCACCGGCGGCACCTCGGCGACCATCGCCCGCTACGTGCACTACATGCAGTACGACACCCGCATCTGCGTCCCGGACCCGGAGAACTCCTGCTTCTTCGACGGCTGGACCCGCAACGACCCCCACGCGAGCAGCGATTGCGGCTCGCGCATCGAGGGCATCGGCCGGCCGCGGATGGAGCCCAGCTTCGTGCCGGGCGCCATCGACCGGATGATGAAGGTGCCGGACGCGGCGAGCGTCGCCGCCTGCCGCGCGCTGGAGCAGGCCATCGGCCGCAAGGCCGGCGGCTCCACCGGCACGGGCGTGTGGAGCGCACTCAAGATCATCTCGGAGATGGTGGCGGAAGGCCGCACGGGCAGCGTCGTCACGCTGCTGTGCGACCCGGGCGACCGCTACCTCGACAAGTACTACTCGGACGCGTGGGTGGCCGCGCAGGGCCTGGACATCGCCCCGTACGAGAAGACCATCGCGACCCTGCTGGAGACCGGGGTGTGGCGCGAGCCCGGCGTCGCCTGACCGGCCGGCCGCATGCGGCAACGGCGGCCGTTCGTTTCAGCGGCCGCCGCTCCAACGGCGTTCCGCCAGGCGGGCGTCGAGGGCGCGGACCGCGGTGCGGAACGAGTGCCCGAGGCCCGGGCGGGCGCCGGCGAGGGCGAGGAGGAACGGAGCCGAGCCGTCCGCGGCGAACGTCCAGCGGACCTCGGTCCCGTCGCCCGCGGCGGCCGGGGTGAGCCGCCACTCCTCCAACAGGGCCCGCACCCCGGGGACGTTGGTCTCGTCGACCCGGTACGCGTAGCGCCGCTCCGGATCGGCCGCCATGACCTTTTCCCGGAACCACACCCCGCCCCGCAGCCGCACCTCCCGGCCGGCGCCGCCGTACGCCGGCCGGGCGAGGGTCACCGCCCCGAACCACTGCGGCCAGC
Source organism: Streptomyces sp. NPDC032472 (assembly GCF_040636955.1). Classification (NCBI taxonomy): domain Bacteria; kingdom Bacillati; phylum Actinomycetota; class Actinomycetes; order Kitasatosporales; family Streptomycetaceae; genus Streptomyces; species Streptomyces sp. NPDC032472. The sequence continues at coordinate 102,813 of NZ_JBEZVK010000005.1, read as the reverse complement.
CCTCGACCTCCTCGGCCAGCGCCCGGTACACGTCCTCGGGCGGTGCGGCCGTGCGGGCGGTGAAGGACGGGCGGAACGGGGCGCTGCCGGTGAAGTCCAGCCCCACCGGGCGGAGACTGCGAGCCATGGCCTGCCTCCTGAGGAGTCCGTTTCTCTGCGGGTGCGCCTGGTGTGCTCTGGGTGCTGGATGTGCCTGCGGCGAAGAGTGGTTGATGCCCTGTCAGGTTACCTCGGTGCGGCCGCCGGCATCGCCCGTACAGGGGCTATGCGTGCGGCCCCCCGCGCGGGATGCTGGACCTGCGCCGATACCGCCCCGTGAGCGGAGACCGCCGTGCCGGACCACCCCCAGACCCCGCACCCCCTCGCTCTCGAACTCCTCGCCCCGCCCCGGCCCCTGGCCCTGGAACTCCGCGTCCACGGCGTGCACGGCGCGTCCCCCGACGAGCTGCTCGACGACCCGCGCACCGTCCGGATCACCGGCGACGCGACCGCCGCCGTCTTCCGCCGCGCCGCGGACGCCGACGCCGAGTCCCACCCCGAACGGTATGCCGGCCGGCCCGTCGTGGAGGCGTACTGCTGGTCCCGGCTCACCTCCGGCAACGGATCCCGCGCGCTGTGGCTGCTGCTCCTGCCGTTCATGGTGGTCAACCTCGCGCACTGGGCCCGCCCCGCCGTGCCCGACGGCGCCCCGCCGCCGCGCGCGGTGCGGACGTACGGGGTCCTCGTCCGGATCCTCGCCCTCAGCCTCACCCTGCTGCTGATCGCGGCCGCCTGCGAGGTGGCGCTCGACCTCCTCGCCTGGCAGTGCGCCGGCTCCCCGGCCTGCGCCGGCTCCCGCTCCTGGCCAGGCTTTGCCCAGCCCGGCCGCTGGTGGGGACAGCCCGGGCGGCGGCTCGCGCTCGCCGCGCTGCTCCCGGCGGCGCTCACGGGGCTGCTGTGGTTCCTGTCCAACCGGACGTGGAGCGCGTACGAATCCCAGACCCCGCCAGCGGACGCAGCCGGAGCCGGAGCCGGAGCCGGAGCCGGGGCCGAGCCGGGGTCCGGGGCGCCCGGTGCCTCCGAGGCCCCCGACGCGGCCCCCGCCCTCGGCCGCCCCGGATTCTGGTACGGGCGCCGGATCGTGGCCCGGCTGCGCGCCGCCCACACCGCCGCCGGGCTGCTCACCGTCGCCGCCGCCGTGACGGTACCCACCGCCCGCCACGACCGCAGCGCCAACGCGCCCGCCCTCGAAGCCTTCGGCTGGGCCGTGGAGTTCCTGCTCACCCTCGCGGCCGCCGCCGTCGCCTGGGTGGTCTGCCGGCGCGGCCGCACCGAGGCCCGAGCCGACCACCGCCTCGACCGGGCCGCCGTCACCTGGCTGCCCGCCGCCGCACTCGCCCTGCTCGCAACCGCCTCGGTGTACGCCTGCTGGTCCCGCCCCGGATGGACCTCCTCCGGCCGGCTCCCCGGCGACTTCGCCTTCGGCGTGCTCATGCTCGGCCAGGGCTGCTGCACCCTGCTCCTCGCCGCCGTCGCCCTCCGCCTCCACCGCCTCGCCCCCGACCCGGAGACCGCCCTGTCCGGGCTCGGCGGCCCCGCCATCGCCCTTCTCGGCTGCGCCCTCGGCGGCGTCATGTCCGGCGGGGTCGCCCAGCGTTTCGCCGACTGGCTCGACGGCAGCGGCAACGGCACCACCGCCGTGCCCGCCCCGCCGGTGCTGCTGTCCTGGCAGGCCGCCGTCCTGCCCCCGCTGCTCCTCGTTCTCGCGCTGCTTGCCGCCGTCGTCGCGGTCCGCGCCCTCCTGGCCCGGCGCCGGCTCGCCGCCCGCGTGGCCGCCGAATACCCGGGCGAGGCCCCGGACGCGGACCGCAGCCGCCGCATCGCCGGGGCCCGGGCCGCAGCCGCGCTCACCGACTCCGCACCCTGGTTCGTCGCCGCCGTCTGCGGGACCACCCTGCTGCTCGGCGCGGGCGCCCTGACCGGGGCATGGCTGAGCGGGCAGGTCCCGGGCGAGGCCGCCCGCGGCACGCACCCGCTGCTGGAGGCCGCCGCCCGCGCCGCCCAGGACGCCGGGTCCTGGCTGATCGGCTTCGGCTTCCTGCTCTTCGTCACCTGGGGCCGGCGCGCCTACCGCGACCCGGCCGCCCGACGCACCATCGGCGTGCTGTGGGACGTCGGCACCTTCTGGCCGCGCGCCGCCCACCCCTTCGCCCCGCCCTGCTACGCCGAGCGCGCCGTGCCGGACCTGACCTGGCGGATGACCGGCTGGACCGGCCGCACCGGCGGCCGCCTGGTGATCTCCGGCCACTCCCAGGGCAGCGTCCTCGCGGCCGCCGCCGTCTGGCAGCTGCCGCCGCACGTCCGCCGCCGCGTCGCCCTGCTCACATACGGCTCCCCGCTGCGCCGGCTCTACGGGCGCTGGTTCCCGGCCTACTTCGGGCCCGGCCCGCTCCTGGCCCTGCACCGGCAGGTCGACTGCTGGCGCAACCTGTGGCGGGCCACCGACCCGATCGGCGGCCCCGTCGCCGCCCCCGCCGCCCAGGACGCCGCGGACGTGGACCGCGGCCCGCTCGCCGACCCGCTCGCCTACGGGCGCAGCGCCCGCCACCCGCTCCCGGCGCCCGTCCTCGGCCACTTCGACTACCAGGCCGACCCCGCCTTCGCCACCGAACGCGACGCCCTGCTGGCCCGCCTGGCCGGCCCGCCCGCACCGCAGGACCAGCAGGACCGGCAGGAACAGGAAGTCCGGCGGGCCTGGCCCCAACCGCCCGTCCCGGCCGTCCCGCCCGCCCCGCCCGCTGTCCCCGCCCCGCGGATCAGCAAGGAGCCGGCAGCGCCGGGAGATCCTCCGCGAACAGCAGGGTGAGCTCGTCCGTGTCCGGATCCGCCAGCTGGGCCACCCGCCCCGCGTGCCGCTCGACCATCGACTCGAAGGTCTGCCGCGCGGTCCGCCCGTTCCCGAACGCCGGCCCCTTCGGCAGCTCCGTGAAATACCTCAGCAGCGCCGCGGCCGTGCCCTCGCCGAGCCGGTACTCGTGCTCCTCCGCCTGCTGCTCCACGATCCGCAGCAGCTCCTCGGGGCCGTAGTCGCCGAAGGTGATGGTCCGGGAGAAACGCGAGGCCACCCCGGGGTTGACCGTCAGGAAGCGGTCCATCTCCGCCGTGTACCCGGCGACGATCACCACGACGGCGTCCCGGTGGTCCTCCATCAGCTTCACCAGCGTGTCGATCGCCTCCCGCCCGAAGTCCCGGCCCGAGTCCTCGGGGGCCAGCGCATACGCCTCGTCGATGAACAGGACGCCGCCGCGGGCCCGCTCGAAGGCCTCCTGGGTCCGGATCGCGGTGGACCCGATGTGCTCGCCGACCAGGTCCACGCGGGAGACCTCGACGAGGTGGCCGCGCTCCAGGACGCCGAGCGAGGCGAGGATCTCCCCGTACAGCCTGGCCACCGTGGTCTTGCCGGTGCCGGGGGAGCCGGTGAAGACCAGGTGGCGGCGGACGGAGGCGGCCTTCAGGCCGGCCTGCTGCCGCCGCCGGCCCACCTCGATCATGTCGGTGAGCGCACGCACCTCCCGCTTGACGCTCTCCAGCCCCACCAGCGCCTCGAGCCGCTCCAGCACCGCACCCGAACCCGTCCGCACCGGCGCCCGGTCCGCCCGCTCCGCCGCATCCGCACGGGGCTCACCGCCCGCCGGGCGCGACCCGGGCAGCCGCGCCGTCTCCCCGGCCGGGGAGGATTCCGCGACGCCCTGCCGAGCGCTGAGCGTACGGCCGCCCGCCCACTCCCCGTCCGGCCACTCCCCGGCGGCGGCCCCGCCGACCGGGCCCGGCCGGTCGGCGGCGAACCGGGACGCCGGCTCGTCGGCGGTGCAGTCCTCGGCGAGGGGCCCGTCCTCCGGGAACTCGTACCCTCCCCGCGCGCAGCGCTCGGTGCGGCAGCGGGTCAGCGTGGTGCGGCAGCCGTCGAGGACGTGGAACCCGAAGCCGGAGCTGTCGCTCACCCGGCAGCCGTGGAAGCTCCCCCGGCCGCCGGCCGAGACGTAGAACCCGGCCTCGGCGGGCGAGGTGACCGTGCACCGCTCCACCGACGGGTCGGCGCCCTTGGTGACGATGACCCCGGTCTGGACGCGGTCCATGGTGCTGCCCGCGAGGGTGCCGCCGCTGCCGTGGTCGCGGAACCAGGCCCCGGTCCCCGCCTCCCGGATCCGGCAGTCGTCGACCTGCACGGTCGCCCCGTCGCTCACCGAGACGGCCGTGTTGCGCACCTGCGACAGGTCGCTGTCGACCACATCCGCCCGCGAGCCGCGGTCGAGGACGAACACCGCGTCGGGCACGTCGTGCACCCGGCAGGAGGTCAGCGAGGCGGTCGCCCCGTCGCTGATCCACACCGCCGGGTAGTCCCCGGTGCTGTCGTGGATCTCGCAGGACTCGGCGTCCACCCGAGTGCCCGGGTCCCACACGGACAGCCCGTTGCGGCCGAAGCGGCGCACGGTGGTGCGGGAGAGGGTGAGCGCCGAACGGGACCGCAGGTCGACCGCGTTCTCGGGGATGTCGTGGATGTCGCAGCCGGAGAGGGTGAGCACCGCGTCCGTGTCGAGGGTGATCCCGTCCGTGGTGGTGCGGTGGACCATGCAGTCGGTGAGGCGGGCGGCCGCCCGGGCGGCGATCTGCACGCCGGTGCCCTTGATCTCGTACACCTCGCAGCCCAGCGCCTCCAGCCCCGAGCCCTCGCCGGTGACGGCGATGCCCGCGCCCGAGGCGTGGTGGACGCGGCAGCGCTCCAGGCGCGGGTGACCGCCGCCGCGCACCGAGAACCCGCTCTGGCCGGCGGCGACGACCTCGCACTCCTCGAAGACCCCGCCGCCGCCGTCGAGCACGGCGATCCCGACGCCCGACGGGTTCTCCACCGTGCACCGGCGCACCAGCGGCCGGGCCCCGCCGCGCACCTCGATGCCGGCCGCCGAACGCGTGCTCACCCTCAGGTCGGTGAGCTCGGGGGAGCCCTCCTCCACCAGCAGCGCGGGCGCAGCCCGGTCCTGGCCCTCCAGGTACAGGTCCTGGACCACGGCGGAGGCGCGCAGGGTCAGCGCGACCCCGTCGGGCGGCGCGATCCGGACCGAGCCCGCCCCGCCGCCCTCCGGCCCGCGCAGGGTGACGGCATGGTGCAGCACCAGGTTCTCCCGGTAGGTGCCCGGGGCGATGGACAGCACGTCCCCGTCGCCCGCGGCGGCGAGCGCGGCGGCCAGTGTCGGATACTCGCCGGAGCGGCGCCGCCACCGCGAGGACCCGCCGTGCGTCACCTGGACCGTGCCGTGTGCCATGGTGCTGTTGTGCCCCCGCCCTCGTCCTCGTCCTTGCGCTGTCGAAGCGACTGAAGCGATCGAACCCGCCGGAGCCGCAGCCGCATCCGGCGCCCTGCGGTGGCCGCCGCCGGCCTACGGCAACCGCTCCGGCCGCTCCACCGTAGCGCGCGGAAGGCCGCGGGGCCGCCAGGTCAACTGCCTGCGCCCGCGCGGCCCCAGTCCGGTCCCGCCGCGGCCCAGGCCCGGTCCAGCCGCCGGTAGCGCAGGTGCACGAGCCGCCGTACGACGAGCCGGCGCACCGTCTCCACCAGCGCGGCGGCGCCGATCGCGGCGGCCAGGCCCACCACAGCGGCGTGCGCACTGGCCATGGACGAATCGAGCGGCCGCCCCACGAGCCGGCCCCGCAGATCGGTCCATATCCGGAACCGGTCGCCGGCCTGCGGCGGTTCCTCCGCCGCCGGGACCGTGCCCTCGTGGCTGCTGCCGTCGGGAGCCGTCCACGACGCCACGATCTGCGTCCGCTGCGGGGTCTGCCGCTGCGCCGCCGGATCCGCGGCCGCGCCCGTGGGCGGCTCCGCGGCCGGCCGGACCACCACCGCCGGGACCAGGTACCTCTCCTGCTGCTGCACGCGCGCGGCCTGCTGCAGCGTCCCGTCCACCTCCAGGCCCGTCACGCAGCCGACGACCGGGGCCACCAGCAGGACGCACACCAGCGCGGCGAACGCCAGCCAGGCCTCGAAGAGATCGGTCGGCCGCCGCAGCGGATTGCGCCGCCAGCGCCACACACCCATTGCTGTCCACACGGTCCGGCCCCCCAACTTGTGCCAGCCTCCGTCTGCCTGCCGTCCAAGCCTCTCGCACACCCCGGCGACGCGCATTCCGGGACGCGCGAGGGACGTGTCACCCGATCCGGTGCACGTTCCCCCGCACCTCGTGCGACACGTTTCGACTGATCCAACGGCATGGCCGGGGCTCTTGGTTCCAGCGTTTGCGCAGAGCCCCTCGAAGGTGTCATTCCAGGACGCGGACCTCGTCGCCGACGCGCACCGTTCCCGTCCGCACGGGCACCAGCTGCCGGCCGAACGCCAGCGACTTGCCGATCCGCCGGTGCCTGGCCAGCGTCTTGAGCGGCTCCTTGCCGCGCTCGGCCGTCCGCTGGTCGGTCGTCGTCACGATGCACCGGCCGCACTCGCGCACGCCGCGGAAGACGGCGTCGCCGATCGCGATCCGCCGCCAGCCGTCCTCGGCCCACGCCTCGGCCCCGGCGACCACCAGGCTGGGCCGGAAGCGGTTCATCGGCAGCGGCCCCTCCTCGGGGTGGCTGCCCTGCGCGATCAGCGCGTTGAGGGCGTCCAGCGACGCCAGGGTGGTCAGCAGCACCGGGTAGGCGTCGGCGAGGCTCACCGTCTCGCCGGGCAGCGCGTGGTCGGGGTCCACGGGGCGCCGCACTGCGGGGTCGTCCAGGTGCACCAGTCGCGCCGGCACGCCGAGGTAGCTGCTGAACCAGTCGGCCGCGGCTCCTGCCGCGACCACGGTCTCGATCTTCTTGCCGAACAGGACGACCGGCTCCAGCGGCCCGGGCTCCGGCACGTCGACCACCAGCTCGGACATGCCCGGAGCCGACAGCGCGACCCTGCCCCCCGCAAGGGGACGCGCGGCGGCCAACGCCAGCCGGGGCTGCTGGCGTTGGGTGATGACCGTGCCGTCGGGGTCGACGAGCGCCCAGCGGCGGTCCCCGGAAAAGCCCCATGGCTCCACGGCCACCTCGTCGGGAGCTGTCCCCGCTACCGACTTGACGGGGTGGACGTGGAGCGCATGGACGGAGAGGTTCGACATGGGAGCATCCTGCCAGGAGCCCCGCCGTCGTCCCAGGGGAGCGCCGGCCGGCCTCTCGTCAGTACCCGCGCTGCTGGTACGGGCGGCCGTACGGGTCCTCGTACGTGGCGGCCGGAACGGGGGTCGGGACCTGCATCGGGCGCGGCGCGGCCGGGCGCATGGCCTCGTACCCGGTGGCTGTGGCCATCGGACGCGGCTGCTGCGGCTGGGCCTGCTGCATGTACGCCGCGCGGGCCGCCACCGGCTGCTGCTGGGGGATGTACGGCGCGGGCGCGTTCTGCAGGGGCATGGGCGCGGGCGCGGCCTGCCCCTGGTACGGGTAGCCGTACCCGCCGGTCTGCTGCTGCTGGGGCGCTGCCGGGGGCAGCGCGGCCGGCAGCGCGGGCAGCGCGGAGGGGAGGGCCGGGACGTAGCCACCGCTCGAATAGCCCGTGCTCGGGGAGTCGTAGGCGGCCGGAACCCGGATCGGGGCGATCTGCGGAGTCCCGCGTTCCGCCACGAGCGAGTCGTAGATGGGGGTGTCCGGGAAGGAGGGCGCGGAGTAGTAGCCGCCGCCATAAGTGGAGCGGGGGGAGGTCATGGGACATAAGTTAAGCCCACGACTTCACGGGGTCCATAGCGAGGTGTGACGAACGCCGCGCTGACCTGCATCTTCGCAGGTCAGCGCCACACCTTTCACTTCACGTTCACGTGCACGATTCGTCTCTTGCGTCCCATCTTGCTCCGACTCGTGCCCGGTGGTTGGCTGTTGCACCCACATTCCACTGACAGAGCGTCACACCTCGGTGACCTGCGATGACATCGCGAAGCCGGCGGCTGTGCGGTTTCAGGCATCGCTCGGGCGGGCATAGGTACGGCCCTTCCAAGCCGCTCCGCGCCCCCTGTAGTGCTGCACGGCCGAATCGACGGTCATCAGCAGGTACAGCAGGGCCGTGAGCGGAAGCAGCGGAGCCAGCGCCGCGGGCTGCCGGTAGTAGCGCAGCATCGGCAGGTACGTGCCGGCCATCAGCAGCCAGGCGAGCCCCCCGGCCCACGCGGCGGCCGGCCGGCCGGCCGCCAGCCCCGCGAAGAGGGCGGCCGGGGGCACGAGGTAGACCAGGACCAGCCCCGCCACCGTCCCGGCCAGCAGCAGCGGCCGGTGGCGCAGTTGTGCGTAGGCGCTGCGCGAGACCATCCGCCACAGGTCGGCCAGGGCCGGGTACGGGCGCACGCTGTCCACCCGCTCCGCGAGGCCCAGCCAGATCCGCCCGCCGGAGCGCCGCACGGCCCGGGCGAGGGAGACGTCGTCGATGACGGCCTGCCGGATCGACTCCGGGACCCCGGCCCGCACTGCCGCCTCCGTGCGCAGCAGCACGCAGCCGCCGGCCGCGGCGGCGGTCCGGCCGGTGGGGCGGTTGATCCGGCGGAAGGGGTACAACTGGGCGAAGAAGTAGACGAACGCCGGCACGACGAGCCGCTCCCACGCACCGGCGACGCGCAGCCGGGCCATCTGCGACACCAGGTCGAGGCGGGCGCTGGTCGCGGCGGCGACCAGTTCGCGCAGGCTGTCCGGTTCGTGCGCGATGTCGGCGTCGGTGAGCAGGAGGAACTCCGGCTCGGCGGCGTGGGCGGTGCGGGCGAGCGCGATGCCGTGGCGCAGGGCCCACAACTTCCCGGTCCAGCCGGGCTCGGGGTCCCCGGGCGAGGCGACGGTGAGCGGGAGGCCGGGGTTCTCGCGGGCCAGGCGCAGGGCGAGGGCGCCCGTGCCGTCCGTGCTGCCGTCGTCGACCAGGATGATCTCGGCCTCGCCGGGATAGTCCTGCGCGATCAGCGACACCAGGCTGCAGGGCAGCACCTCGGCCTCGTCGCGGGCCGGGACGACGATGGCCACCGAGGGCCAGTGGGCGGGGGCGGTGCGCGGGGGGAGGCGGACGTCGGTCCGCCAGAACATGCCCTGGGCGAGGGTGAGCCAGATCCAGGCGGCGAGGGAGGCGCAGGCGGCGGTGAGGAGGCCCATGCCGGGCAGTCTGCCGAAACCCTGCGGGGCGTGTCTCGTATCCGCGCCGCCCGGCCCGGCGTCCGACCACCGCTGCGCGGAGCCGTTCCCCAGTCCCGCCCCTTCCCGAAACCGGGCTCCGCCCGGACCCGGTACGCTCAAACGCCGCGCGGGCTGAAATCAGCCCTGCCGGCGTTCGAGGGGCGGAGCCCCTGGCTTCGGGAAGGGGCGGGAAGGGGACCGGCTCCGCGCAGCGGTGGCGGTGGGCGGTGTGCCGCGGGCCACAGGCAGGCCCCGTCGGCCGGTGTGGTGGGGGCGCGTCGACTAAGGTGACCGGGTGAAGATCGCCCTCATGGACTCCGGAATCGGCCTCCTCGCGGCTGCCGCCGCGATGCGACGGCTGCGCCCGGACGTCGATCTGGTCCTGTCCTCCGACCCCGACGGCATGCCCTGGGGCCCGCGCACCCCGGCCGACCTCACCGGGCGCGCGCTCGGCGTCGCCCGGGCCGCCGCCGCGCTGCGCCCGGACGCGCTGATCATCGCCTGCAACACCGCCACCGTCCACGCCCTGCCCGCCATCAGGGCCGAGCTGGAGCCCGCGATCCCGGTGATCGGGACCGTGCCGGCGATCAAGCCGGCCGCCGCCGGCGGCGGCGGGCGCGTGGCGATCTGGGCCACCCCTGCCACCACCGGCAGCCCCTACCAGCGCGGGCTGATCCGTGACTTCGCCGCCGGCGCGCGCGTCACCGAGGTGCCGTGTCCCGGCCTCGCCGACGCCGTCGAGGCCGGCGACGAGGCGGCCATCGCCACGGCCGTCGCGGCCGCGGCCGCGCTGACCCCGGCCGACGTCACCGACATCGTCCTCGGCTGCACGCACTACGAGCTCGTCGAGCCGACCGTCCGCGCCGCCCTCGCGGAGCGCACCGGCGGGGCCGAGCTCACCTACTACGGCTCCGCCGAGCCCGTCGCCGTGCAGGCGCTGCGCCGCATCGGCGCCGCCCCCGCACCGGAGCTGCCGCGCACCGGCAGCCTGACGGTCCTGCTCAGCGGGGCCGAAGGGGCCCTCCCCGCCGCCGCACTGGAGTACGCCGAGGGCCGGCTCCTCGCCGGCGAGGGCGCGGCCGTCGCCGGCTGACCCGCAGCCCCCTCAGGTCCGGCCCGGCTCCGCGAGGCGCCGGGCCAGCTCGCACAGGTCTTCCGCGCCCAGGACCCGCGGGCCGAATCCGGGCAGGGGCACGTGCAGTGCGGCGCTCCACTCCGGCGGGACCGCCGCCTGGCCGTAGCGGGCCCCGGCCAGGGCGCCGGTGACGGCGGCCACCGTGTCGGTGTCCCCGCCCAGGTTCACGGCGGCCCGTACGGCCTCGGCGAACCCGGCGGTCGTCCGCAGCGCCCACACCGCGGAGCCCAGGCAGGGCCACACCGCGCCGTTGAACTCGGTGGCCAGGCCCGGGTGCCAGCCGGGATCCAGCACCCGGCCGTACCGCTCCCGGTGCTCCGGATGTACGGCCGCCAGCACCTCGGGCAGGCCGGCCAGCGGATCGGCGCCGTCCAGGGCGATCCGTACGAGTTCGTGCAGTACGGCCGTGCCCTCCCAGGCGGCCCGGTCGCCGTGGGTCAGCGCGGCGATCCGCCGGGCCGCGTCCATGGTCGCCTCCCGCCCGGCGGCGGCGAAGTACACCGCCGAGGTCGAGGCCCGCATCAGGGAACCGTTGCCCGCCGCCCGCGCGTTGACCTGGAAGTGCAGTGCGGCCGCCAGATCCCAGGGCGCGCCGCTGGTCAGCACGTCCTCCGTCTGGAGCCCGATGTCCTTGGGCCCTCCCGCCGCCCAGCGCTGGAACCGGCCGAAGACGTCGGGGAGTTCGAGGCCGCCGTGCTCCAGCAGCGATTCGCCGACCAGGACCGCCATCTGCGTGTCGTCGGTCGCCTCGCCCGGGTCCCAGCCGCCGCCCCCGCGCATCTCGGCGCCGCGCGCGGAAAGTTCCCCGGCGGGCCCGAACTCGTAGGGCGCGCCGAGTGCATCGCCGACGGCCGAGCCCAGGACCGCACCCACGGCGCGGTCGAGCCGCGTGGTCATCGCTCCTCCTCCACGTTCTCCACGTTCGCTTCCGGCCCGTCCGGTTCAGGGCAGACCGCGGACAGTACACCGCGGGCGAAGCCCTCCAGGTCGTCCAGCCCGGCGGCGGCCAGGGTGGCCGGTGCCCCGGCCAGCAGGTGCCACAGCGCCCCGTGCATCGCAAGGGTGAGGGCTCGGGCCTGTGCCGGCCCGGCCGGCAGCCCGGCCGCGCGCAGCAGGTGCTCGTGGGCCGCGAAGTCCGCCGCGCCGATCGGGTCCAGCAGCGCGGCCAGCCACGGCCGCCGCGCCGCCTCGGCCTGGAGTTCCAGATAGGCCAGGACGCGTGCCCGCCCCGGCCCGGCCACATCGCGCAGCAGCCCCGCGAGCAGGGCCGCCAGGGCCTCCCGGTCGCCGGGGCCCGGGCCGGCCCCCGCCAGGGCGTCGGCCAGGGCCCGGTACTGCTCCAGGCACCGCTCGGCGACCGCCCGCAGCAGGGCGTCCCGGCTCGGGAAGTAGTTCTTGGCCGTGCCCAGGGGCACGTCGGCCGCGGTGTCGACGGCCCGGTGGGTCAGCCCGCGCCCGCCCGCCTCCGCCAGCACCGCGACGGCTGCGTCTCGCAGCCGGTCCCTTCGATCCTGATTCACGTGTGCAGCCTAACCACAAGTGTGGTACCACAGGTGTAGTACCACACTTGTGGTGGTCACCCGTAACCCGTGGCGAGGGGGAACGTGTCATGCAGAACGAACAGAACGAACAGAACGAACAGAACGACCGGGACCGGCAAGGCGAGCAGGCCACACGGCACAACGACGGACACGGCGACACGGGCACGGCCGTCGGGGTCGGGGCCGGGGTCGGCGGGCTCGCCACCGCCGTCGGCCTGTGCCGCGCCGGCTGGGCGGTCCGCGTCCTGGAGCGCCGCACCGCACTTGAGCACTACGGCACCGCCTTCGGCATCCACCCCACCGCCCAGGCCGCCCTCGACCGCCTCGGCCTCGGCGAGGCCCTGCGGGTGCGCGCGGTCCCGTACCGCGGCGCGAAGATCCGCCGGCCCGACGGCACCGTGCTGGCGGCCCTGCCCCTCGAGCGGATCGAGCGCAAGGCCGGCCGCCCCGAACTCCTCGTCTCCCGCCCGTACCTCATCGACGCCCTGCTCGCCGAACTCGACCGCCTCGGTGGCGTCCACCTCGCGTACGGGCAGCGCCTGACCGACGCGGATGCGCTCGACGCGGACCTCGTCGTCGGCGCCGACGGCATCCACAGTGCCGTGCGCACCGCCCGCTTCGGCGCGCGCAGCCGCGTGCGCACCCTCGGCACGGCCGCCTGGATCGGCATCGCCGGCTTCGAGACCGGCGTGTACGGCGAGACCTGGGGCGACGGCCGCTTCTTCGGCATGACCCCGGTCGAGCCCGGGCGCACGAACTGGTACGCCGCCGTCCCCGCAGCCACCACCGCCGACGGGCTGCGCGCCGCGTTCGCCGGCTGGCACGACCCCGTCCCGCGCACCCTCGCCGACACCGACCCGGCGACCTGGATCCGCTACGAGATGCGCCACCTCCACCCGGCCCTGCCCGCCTTCGTCGACGGCCGCCGCACCGCCCTCGTCGGCGACGCCGCCCACGCCATGACCCCCAACCTCGGCCAGGGCGCCTGCACCGCCCTGCTCGACGCCGAGGCCCTCACCCGGGCCGTCGCCGCGCACGGGCGGTCCAAACTGCCCGCCGCCCTGCGCGCGTACGACGCCGAGCGGCGCCGCAGCGCCCAGCGCGTCGCCCTCGGCTCGCGGACCCTGCACCGGTTCGTGACCGCCCGCCGCCCGGCCCTGCGCGACGCCCTCGTCGGCCTGCTGCCCGGCTGAACCGGAACCTCACGCCCCCGCGAGGCGGCGCTCCAACTCCTCCCCGGAGACCGTCTCCAGATGGGTCAGGAACACCCACAGGTGCCCGGACGGGTCGCGCAGGATGGCCGTGCGGTCGCCGTGGAACTGGTCGGCCGGCGGCTGGAGCAGCTCCGCGCCCTCGGCCACGGCCGTCGCGGCCAGCGCGTCCACGTCCGGTACGTACACGTGGAGCGCGACCGAGGTCCCGCCGAGCGCTGAAGGGGCGGAGAAGGGCCCCTCGGCGGTGTCGCCGAGCATCAGCACGGCCCCGCCGATGCGGATCTCCGCGTGCAGCACCCCGCCCCCGGGGCGGTCGAGCCGGAAGTCCACGACCGCGCCGAAGGCCCGCTCGTAGAAGGCGAGCGCGGCGCCCGCGTCGGCCACCATGACATGCGGCACCACCGCCGTGCGGTAGCGCTCCGGGATGATCTGTGCGGCCTCTGCCGCCTCGTGAGTGGTCATGAGGGTGACCGTAGGAGCTCAACCTTGCTTGAGGTCAACCGCCGCCGGGTACGCGCTGCACGACAGTCCGGGTGAGGGGCCGGCGAGAGGCGGTGCCGCACATGCGGAACGTGAGTACGCTGCTACCCATGACGGGTCACCCCCCTGGTCCGCTGTGGACGGGCCGGGCCTCCAACCGCGCGCAGTGGCTCCTGGCGGCGGCGGGCGCTGCGGCGCTCGCGCTCGGCATCGAACTCGCCGTCGACTACTCCTGGGGCTCCGGCAACGTCCCCCTCGTGATGTCCGTGGTCGGCTGCCTCGCCGTCGGCCTGCTGATCCTCTACGGCACGATCGCCTTCGTGCACGTCGCCGTCACCGTGGACTCCGAGGCCATGGAGGTGCGCTGCGGGCACATAGGGCTGCCGCGGCGCACGATCCGGCTCTCCGAGGTGACCTCCGCCGAGTTCCTGCCCCGGATCACCCCCCAGCAGTGGGGCGGCTGGGGCTACCGCTGGCGCCCCGAGAAGGGCACCGCCGTCATCGTCCGGCGCGGCGAAGGGCTGGCCCTCCACCTCGGCGACGGCAAGCTGTTCACCGTCACCGTCGACGACGCCGAGAACGCGGTCCGCGTCATCCGCACCCACCTGCGCGCCCTCGCCCGCTGACCGGCGTACCGGACGGGCCCGCGCGGGCCCGTCCGTGTGGGGGCTTCCGGCCGGGCCACGTACACTCCGCCCAATGAGCAGCAGTGTCACCCGAAAGCCCGAAGGCGCCGCAGCGGAAGCCGCCCTCGGAGCAGAAGCCGCCGCGCGCCCGGCCGCCGGACGGCCGCAGCGGAAGACCGCCGCCGCGTTGCGCGCGGCACTGGCGGCCGGCTCCGGCGTGCTGCTCTACCTGAGCTTCCCGCCCCGCCCGCTGTGGTGGCTGGCCCCCTTCGCCCTCGCCGTCCTCGCCGGCTGCCTGCACGGCCGCCGCGCCCGCGCCGGCTTCGGCCTGGGCCTCCTGCACGGCCTGGGCTTCCTGCTGCCGCTGCTGGTGTGGACGAGCGAGGGCGTCGGCCCCGTCCCGTGGCTCGCCCTCGCCCTCCTCGAAGCCCTCCTCATCGCCCTGACCACCCTCGGCGTCGCCCTCGTCAGCAAGCTCCCCGCCTGGCCGCTGTGGGGCGCCGCGGTCTGGATCGCCGGCGAGGCCCTGCGCGCCCGCGCCCCCTTCGGCGGCTTCCCGTGGGGCAAGCTCGCCTTCGGCCAGGCCGACGGCCTCTTCCTGCCGCTCGCCGCGCTCGGCGGCACCCCGCTGCTCTCCTTCGGCATCGCCCTGTGCGGCTTCGGGCTGTACGAGGTCCTGCGCACCGCCCGCAGCCACCCGCGCCGGGCCACCGCCGCCCTCGCCGCCCTCTCCGTCGCCGCCCCGGTCGGCGCGGCGCTCGCCGCCCGCCCGCTGGTGTCCGACGCCGCCGAGGACGGCACCGCCGTGGCCGCCGTGGTCCAGGGCAACGTGCCGCGCGCCGGCTTCGACTTCAACGCCCAGCGCCGCGCCGTCCTCGACAACCACGCCAACCGCACCCTGCAGCTGGCCGAGGACGTCAAGGCGGGCCGCGTCGCCAAGCCGGACTTCGTGGTCTGGCCGGAGAACTCCTCCGACATCGACCCGTACACCCAGCCGGACGCGTACGACGCCATCGACCGCGCGGTGAAGGCCGTCGGCGTACCCGTCGCGATCGGCTCCGTCCTCGCCCCCGAGACCGGCCCGCTGCGCAACACGATGATCCTGTGGGACCCGGTCAAGGGCCCCACGGACACCTACGACAAGCGCAAGATCCAGCCGTTCGGCGAACGCATCCCGATGCGGTCCTTCGTCCGGATCTTCAGCTCCGACGTGGACCGGGTCCGACGCGACTTCGGCCCCGGCAAGGACCCCGGCGTCTTCGACATGGCCGGCAGCCGCATCGGCATGGTCACCTGCTTCGAGGCCGCCTTCGACGACGCCGTCCGCTCCACCGTGCAGGCCGGCGCGCAGGTCGTCGCCGTACCGAGCAACAACGCCACCTTCGGCCGGACCCAGATGACCTACCAGCAGCTCGCCATGGACCGGGTCCGCGCCGTCGAACACAGCCGTACCGTGCTGGTCCCGGTCACCAGCGGCGTCAGCGCCGTCATCCGGCCCGACGGCACCGTCGTGCAGCAGACGAAGATGTTCACCGCGGACGCGCTGGTCGCCGAGATCCCGCTGCGCTCGACCGAGACGCCCGCCACCCGCTTCGGCCCGCTGCCCGAGTACGCGCTCCTCGTGCTCGCCGCCGGCGCCCTCGGCGGCACGCTCCTGCGCCGGATCCGCGCCCGCCGCAGCGCCGCCTGACCGGGGGCCCGGCGCGGGCCTCGTAAGGTTCGTGGCATGAGCACACCTGAGTTCATCCGCCAGATCCGCGCCCATGCCGGGAACCGGCTCCTGCTCCTGCCCGGCGTCAGCGCCGTCGTCGTCGACGGGCATGGGCGGGTCCTGCTCGGCCGCCGCGCCGACACCGGAGGGTGGTCCGTGGTCGGCGGGATCGCCGAGCCGGGCGAACAGCCCGCCGACACCGTCGTGCGCGAGGTGTACGAGGAGACCGGCGTGCGGTGCGTGCCCGAGCGGGTGGTGCTGGTCGAGATGCTCCAGCCGTTCACCTATCCCAACGGCGACCTCTGCCAGTTCCAGGACATCAGCTTCCGCTGCCGGGCGACCGGCGGCGAGGCCCGCGTCAACGACCACGAGTCGCTGGAAGTGGCCTGGTTCGCACCGGACGCGCTGCCGCCGCTGGAGCCGTTCGCGCTGGACCGGATCCAGCGGGCGCTGCGCGACGAGCCGACCTGGTTCACGCCGGCTGCCGAGCTCCCCGAGGAGCCGCCTGCCGCGGCCCCTGCAGTGGCCCCGGCCGCAGCCGCTGCCGCCGCTCCGGCGTGGGTGCCGGAGGGCATCCCGGAGTAGCGGGACCCGCGCCACGGCCGGCTCAGTCGTCGTCGGCCGCCTCCCGGTAGAGCTCCACCGCCTGGTCGCCCAGCACCGCGCTGTACGAGACGTCCGGGTCCGAGCCCCCGCCCTCGTACCCGCCCAGCACCCCCGCCACCGCCCCGCCCACCAGCCAGGGGCTGCCGCTCGTGCCGCCGCTGAGGTCGGGGCAGTCGATCCGGCGCTGGCTGTCGGAGTACAGGGCGGTGGTGTTGGCGCAGCGCAGCGGGGCGTTCTCGGTGCTCGGGTAGCCCACTATCGTGACCGCCGCGTCGGCCGCCTGCTCGGCCGCCACCGGGAAGCCGCCGACAGCGTCCTCCACGGACGCCCGGTGCCCGTCGCCGGCCGGGACCACCGTGGCGAAGGCGACGTCGGCGTCGGGGTCCTGGCCGGCGGTCCACTGCGGCGCCACGTACGCGCTGGTCAGGCGCCACACCCCGTACGGGGCGGTGCCGTCGCGGTAGCCCGGCGCGAAGTAGGTGTTCTGCGGGTCGCCCAGGCAGTGGGCGGCGGTGGCGATCACGTCGCGGCCGTCGCTGTGGACCACGGCGGCGGTGCAGAAATGGCCCCCGGACAGGCCGCCCGCGAACAGCGGCCCGACCCGGTTCGCCGTCGCGTCGGGGAGCGCCTGCGCGGTGACGCCCAGCGGCGGCACCGCCTCGGCGTCCGGCATGTTCACGCTCAGCAGGGCGGCCATCGCGGCCAGCGCGGCGAGCATCCGGGACGTCCGCCGGATGCGGGGGCGGTGGGCCGGTGGGGGAAGCATGCTCGGGATCATGCTCCGAGATTCCCCGTCGAAACTATGACCGGAGCCCGTTATTCCATATGAATCCGCTGTGAATCCCCGGACCGCCCGGCCAATCGGGCGAGGGTGAGCCGGGGCCAATCGGGCGGACCGGGCGAACCGCTCGAACGGCGCCGCCCAAGGCCTGTCCGGCGCCTCCTAGCGGCGTTCGTACACCGTCACCCGGCGGCCCCGTACCTGCCGGTCCGCCACCACCGTGAACCGCTCCCGCAGCACCGCCGCCTTCGCCGCGTCCCGCGCGGCCCGCCACGGCTTCGCCACCCGCGCCGCATCCGTCACCAGCAGCACCCGCCGCTGCCCGAGCAGCGCGGCCCGTATCCGGTCCGGCTCCGCCTCCTCGCCCTTGAGCGTGGCCGAGGCACCCGGCCCGCGCTCCAGGGCGATGTCCGCGAGGCCCGCGAAGGCCCCGGGGGAGACCAGCGCGGTGTCCCGCCGCGCGGCCGGCACGAACAGCACCGCGTCCCCCGGCTGCTTCAGCCGGGCCACCTCACCGGCCACCGCCAGTACGTCGTCGATCCGGCTGGCCGGAGCCCGATCGGCCAGGGCCACCGGCAGCAGCGCCAGCATCCCGACACCGACCACGCCGGGTACGAGCACCGCCGACCCCCTCGGGAACCGGGGCGCGGCGGCCCGTACGCCCGCCCCCAGGCCCGCACCGACCAGCAGGGCCAGGCCCACCATGCCGAAGAGCACGTACCGGTCCAGGAACAGCGGCCGGGCCAGCGAGATCCCGGCCAGGCCCAGCTGCGGCACCGCCAGCAGCGGCAGCCCGACCGCGGCCGCCGACAGCCGGCCCGCGCGCGGCCGGTCCAGCACGGCCCCGAGGCCGCCGACCGCCAACAGGATCCCCGGGCCGATCATCATGTGCCAGGTCAGCGGCGGTATCCACGACACCTGGTCGGACTGGCTCCGGCTGAACAGGACCAGCGGCAGCGCCCCCGCCACGGCCCCCGCGGAGGCCACCGCCCACCGCCCGACCACCCCGCGCCCCGCCCGCACCCACCACAGGGTCGCGGCGTGCGCGGGCAGGACCAGCAGCGACAGCCAGTTCAGCAGCGCGCACGCCAGCACCGTGAGCCCGTACGCCGTCCAGCGGGGCCACCGGCGCCCTCGCGGCCGCTCCGGGCCCCCGCCCGGCGGCCCCTCGGCCCCGGCGTCCGCCAGCAGCGACACCAGCAGCAGCGTCGACAGCCCGGCTCCCGCCGTGACCAGCGCGTACGGGCGGCCCTCCTGGAGGTGGAACTGCACGGCCGGCAGCAGCGCCAGCGCGAGCCCCCCGCCCAGCCCGGCCCAGAACCCGGCCAGCCGCCGCCCGATCAGCGCCACGCACGCCGCGGCGGCCGCGACCGCCAGCACCGACGGCAGCCGCAGCGTCGTCGTACCCGCCCCGAAGACCTCGAACAGGCCGTGCATCAGCAGGTAGTAGAGCCCGTGCACGGCGTCGACGTTGCCGAGCATCTCCCAGATCTCGCCCGCCGGCCTCGCGGCCACCTGCCAGGTGGCCGCCTCGTCCCGCCACACACTGCCCTGCCGGGACAGCCCCCACAGTCCGAACCCGAGCGTCCAGAGCACCGGCAGCAGCCACACGAGGGTCCGCCGCCGGGCGTCAGGTATCTCGGATATGTCGGAAGTCATGAAGCGGATCGGATCCTCGGGGGGCGGCGCGGGCGGAAAGCACCAGTCTATGGACGGCACGGACGGTTCGCGCAGCCGCTGTTGTGCACCGCGGAGCGTGGGCGGGCCGCCCCGCCGCCCCTAGCCTCGCGGCAGGAGCACGAACGAGGGGCGGTACCGGGTGAACTGGCTCATCCACGACTACCGCGAGAGCGATCTCGCCGCAGTCGTCCATCTGATCGACACCACGGCCGAGCTCGGCCAGGAATCCGTCTTCTCGCTGGCCGAGTGCATCAGCGCCCTGACCGGCCGGCAGCCCTGCGTGGTCGCCGTCCACCAGGGCATCCCGATCGGAGCGGCCCTCGCCTGCGTCACCGGCGAGCGCGCCTGGGTGATGCGGATCGCGATCGCCGCCGGGTGGCGCGGCCGGGGCCTGGCCAGCGCCCTGCTGGTCGAGCTGGAGCGGCGGCTCATCGCCGCCCGCGTCGGCCGGATCGCGTACGTCCTGCCCGAGGAGGACCTGCTCGGCGAGGGCCTGCTCAACGCCGGCTACACCCGGCAGCCGGCCGTCGCCTACTTCGAGAAGAGCGAGCCGCTGCACGGGCCCGCCGCCGGCCTCCTCGACGACCTCGGCGGCCGCTTCCTGCCGAGTGACCTGTGGGAGAAGGTCGCCGGCATGGAGCAGGAGAAGGACCTCATCGAACGGCGCGTGGTGCTGCCGCTCGCCGAGCCCGAGCGGGCCGCCGCGCACGGCGTGCGGCCGCCGCGCGCCATCACCCTGTTCGGCCCGCCCGGCACCGGCAAGACCACCTTCGCCCGCGCCATCGCCTCCCGGCTCGGCTGGCCGTTCGTGGAGCTGCTGCCCTCCCGCCTCGCCGACGAGGGCAACCTCGCCGCCGCGCTGCGCGACGCGTTCGCCCGGATCGCCGAGCTGGAACGGGTGCTCGTCTTCATCGACGAGGTCGAGGAGATCGCGCCCGTGCGCACCGAGCCCGCGCAGCCCGGCGGCATCCACGGGGTGACGAATGAGCTGCTCAAGCTGATCCCGGGATTCCGCGAGGGCGGCGAGCGGCTGCTGGTGTGCGCCACCAACTCCATCCGCTCCCTGGACCCGGCCTTCCTGCGGCCCGGGCGCTTCGACTACCTGATCCCTATCGGCACCCCGGACTCCGGGGCCCGCGCCGCGATCTGGTCGCGCTACACGGAGGGCCGCGCGGACGTCGACGTGGCGGCCCTGGTGGAGGCGAGCGAGCTGTTCACCCCGGCCGACATCGAGCACGCGGCGCGGATCGCCGCCCAGGTCTCCTTCGAACGGGACCTGGAGTCGGTGGGCGCCCGCGGCGCCGCCTCGGACCGGCTCGGCGCCACCACCGAGGACTACCTGGCGGCGGTCCGCCAGTGCCGGCCCACGGTCACCCCCGCCATGACGGGCGAGTTCGAGGCGGACATCACCGCCCACGCCCGCTTCTGACGGGGAGGGCGGCCGCGGCCGGACCGGCCCCGGGCCCGCTCAGCCGGCGCAGCGGTAGGTGAACCGCGCCGTCGCCGTGCGGTGCTCCGGGGAGACGAGCTCGATCTCGGCCGTGGCCGGGTAGACGCCCCGGCCCCGGAAGGTCCACAGCAGGTGCAGCCGGGCCTCCTCCCGGCCGCGCGGCACCCGCTCCGTGAGCTGCTCCGAGCGGGTGCCGTCGCTGCGGATCCACCGGTACTCCAGCGTCCCCGGGCGCCCGTTGGTCCGTACGACGGCCACCACATCGGCCGTCGAGTCGCAGCCGGCATCCTGCGCGCCGGCCGTCGCCGCCGTCACCTCCCGCACCTCGATGCCCGGCCCGAGCCGCTGCCAGGCCAGGTACGCCAGCACCGCGAGCAGCACCGCGCCGGCCAGGGCGTAGCGGCGCCACTCGCCGCGCCGCCGCCGCGCCGGCGGGGCGACGACCACGGGGAACGGGGCGGGCATGGCCGCCGTCACCCCCGGCCCGAACCGCATGACCGATCCCTCGACCCGGTCCGGCACGGCGTCCGGAACCTGCGACGGGCCGACCTGCGACGGGCCGCCCTCCGTCGGCAGGGTCTGCGTCGGGAGGGGCTGCGTGGGGAGGGGCTGCGTGGTGTGGGCCCCCGGCGGGCCGCTGATCCAGTGGCTGCCGAGCACCGTTGCGCTGTACTCGTCGTCCTCGCTCATCCGGGAACGCACCTCCTGTCGAGCAGGGTGTCGGTCGCCGGCCCCTCGGCCGCGGCCGGCACCGTCGTGACACGGACGGCCCAGTAGCAGCCCGTGCCCTTGAACGTGTGCGTCAGCGGGCCGAACGCCCCGCCCGGCTTGTAGTCGTAGACGGCGGAGCCGTCCGGCGTCGCGAACGGGTTGCCGTCGTTGCCGGTGAACCACTGCACCGTGACCTTCACCGTGCCGCTGCCCGCGGCCTTGATCCCCACGCTCGCCTGCCCGGTGCCGGGGGCGCTCTGGGTCAGGTTCACCCCGACCGCGTACACCGTCGCCCTCGGGGACGGCGCCGGCGGCGAGGTCGGCGGCCGGGTCGTGGCCGGGGCAGTGGTCGGCGGGCGGCTCACGGTGTGGCCCGGGCTCGGCGACAGCGAGGGCCACGCCCAGCCGGACGGCGATGCGGAAGGCGACGCGGACGGGGACGCCGACGCGGACGCCTCGGGCGAGGCCGACGCGTCCGGGGAAGCCGAACCGCTCGGACCCGGCAGGGGCGAGCCCGACGCCCCGGGCGAAGCGGTCGGACCCGGGCCGGAGGTGGCGAAGGTGTTCACCGCCCGGGCCCCGCCCGGCTCCCCGCCCATCGCACTGGTGGTGAGCCCTGCCACCACTCCCAGGACAAGCGCCGCGCCCGCCGCGTACAGGCCGCGACGCCCCGGCGCCCAGCCCGAACCGGGCCCCAGCGAGGTCGTCGCCACCGCCGTGGTCCCGGCCGCCGGTGCGCCCGCGGAGGGAAACAGCAGCGGCAGCAGCGCGGCGAGCGCCGCCAGCTTGCGCTGCCCGCGCTCCTCCCAGTCCGGCCCGTACGCCGCCAGTGCCACGTGCTCCAGCTCCGCGACGAACGCCTCCGCGTTCTCCGGGCGCTGCTCCGGAGCCTTGGCCAGGCCCCGCAGGATCAGCGGCCGCACCGGCTCCGGGGCCTCGGCCGCCGGGACCGGCGCCTCGACGTGCTGCACCGCGAGCTCCGCGAAGTTCTGCCCCGGGTACGGCTTGTGGCCGGTCAGGCACTCGAAGAACGTCGCCGTCGCCGCGTACACGTCGGCGGCGGGCGAGGCGGGCCGCCCCTGCCACTGCTCGGGCGCCATGTACGCGGGAGTGCCGGCCACGCCCGGCGTGCTGCCGCGGCGCGTCGCGATCCCGAAGTCCACCAGCTTCGACGTGCCGTCGGCCGCGACCAGCACGTTCTCCGGCTTGTAGTCGCGGTGGACGACGCCCTGCCGGTGCGCCGCCGCCAGCCCCAGCAGCGAGCCCTTCAGCAGGACCAGGGCGGCCTCGGGACCGGCCTGCCCGGACTGCTTCAGCAGGGCGCGCAGGGAGATCCCGTCGACCAGTTCCATCACGATGGCGGCGCCGCCGGGCGCCTCCACGTACTCGTACAGGCGGACCACGTACGGGGTGTGCAGCCCGCCCAGCAGCCGGGCCTCCGCCCGGAACTCCCCGACGAACGCCGGGTCCTCGCGGAGCCGGTCGGCGAGGTACTTCACCGCCACGGGCGTGCCGGTCGCGTCGTGCACGGCGAGCACCACCCGGCCGCTCGCCCCGGAGCCGAGGTCCCGGGCATGCGTGTAGCCGGGTACCGTCCACCCGTTCGTCATCGTCCGCCCCCGTCCGTGGCGCCGTGCCGCCGTGCCCGAAGGGCCGGTCGCCATCCGACCGGCCACCCCCCAGGACACGGTTTCCGCCACGGCCGGTTCCCAACCCCCGGCGTGTCTCACTCCTCGGGCCTCGGCCCGCGTCAGGCCTCGGCCCGTGCCAGGCCTCGGCCCGTGCCAGGCCCCGGCCCGCGTCAGGCAGCGGCGCGCGTCAGGCAGCGGCGCGCTCCGCGCGGATCATCGCGTGCAGCCGGTCGGCGGCCGCTCGCCCGAACGCGGGGTCGTTGATGTGGGTGTCGTAGTCGCGCAGGACCGCGGACGTGCCCCGCAGCCCCTCCCGCAGCGCCGAGAACAGGGCCCGGTCCGCGGCCGGGTCGTGGTACGGGCCGCCCGGCGCGCCCAGCGTGGACAGGCCGCGCAGCGGCAGGCACACCTCGGTGGGGCCCGTCGCCGTACGGAGCTTGGCGGCGACCCGGCGGCCGAGCTCGGCGCATTCGGCCTCGGTGGTGCGGATCACCGTGATGGACGGGTTGTGCACGCGGACCCGCCGGTAGCGCACCCGTTCGGGGAGGGAGTCCAACGGCCCGAACTTCACCATGTCCAGTGCGCCCAGGCTCACCACCTGCGGGATGCCGGCCCGCCCGGCCGCGCTGAGCCGGTCGGGCCCGGCGCTGAGGATGCCGCCGCACAGGTCGTCGGCAAGCTCGCTGAGGGTGAGGTCGAGCACCCCCGCGAACACGCCCTGGCCCGCCAGCTTCTCCAGGGTGCGGCCGCCGGTGCCGCTGACGTGGAAGACGAGGACCTCGTAGCCCAGTTCGGTCAGCCGCTCGCGCGCCGCGTCGACGCCGAGCGTGGTCACCCCCGCCATGCTCGCCGCGACGAGGGGGCGTGAGCCGGTGCCCAGGCGGGCCGGGCGCAGCAACTCCAGTCCGGCCCGCTCGTAGGCCTTGGCCATGCCGGCGGCGGCGGCCACCGCGTTGGCGAGGATCGGGGAGGAGATGCTGTTGATGCCCGCTATGTCCACGACGCTGTACATCATGGTGATGTCCGCGGATCCGACGTACGGGGCCACGTCCCCGGACGCCATGGAGGAGACCATCAGCTTCGGCACGCCCAGCGGCAGCGCCCGCATGGCCCGGGTGGCGATGGAGGTGCCGCCGCTGCCGCCGATGGCGAGCACCGCGTGGAGCCTGCCCTCGGCGTGCAGGCGCAGCAGCGTCGCCTCCGCGCCCCGGGCCATCGTGGTGACGGCCGCGCCCCGGTCGGCGGCCGCCCGCAGGTCCGACAGTTCCGTTCCCGCCGCCCGGGCCACCGCGGCGCGGGGCACGTCGGCGGGCACGCGTGGTTCGCCCATGATTCCTGTGTCGACCATGGTCACTTCGACGCCGGTGCGCAGCAGCTTCTCGCGCAGCCAGCCGTACTCGACACCCTTGGTGTCCAGGGTTCCCACCAGCACGACGTTCGTCATACGTGCAATGTCCACTCGGGTGGGGTTTGTTGGCAAGTCAAGGTCGAGTCAACCCTCTGGTAACCCCAACAGCCGCTCGATGAAAGTGACTTGAGAGCTCACCAGTTTGGTTTCGGCCGCCTCCGGAGGGAACCAGGCGACCCGGTCCAACTCGGGGAACGCCGCCGTCCGCCCGGAGCGCGGCGGCCACTCCATCGTGAAGGTCCCGGGCACCATCAGCGCCGGATCCAGGTCCGCCCGTACGGCCCAGACCGTCACCAGCTTCCCGCCCGGGATCCGCACCTCGCCCAGCGGGAGGTACGGCCCCTCGGGCGGCGGCAGGCCGATCTCCTCGGTGAACTCCCGCCGCGCCGCGTCCAGCGGCTCCTCGTCCGGCGTGTACTCGCCCTTGGGGATGGACCAGGCCCCGTCGTCGCGGCGCTCCCAGTACGGGCCGCCCATGTGGCCGAGAAGCACCTCGATGCCCGCGCCGCCGGCGGCGTCACGGAAGAGGAGCAGCCCGGCACTGCGTTTGTCGGTCATGGGCGGATGTATGCCCGCCGGGCGGGCCGCCCACCGCTCAGTGCTCGTGCGGACCGTGCCGGTGCACCGGGCCGTGCGCGTCCGCGCAGTGCGGGTCGACCGCGTCCTCGCCGCGCCGGCCCACCGTCAGCAGGGCCTCCTGCACGTGGTCCACCTGCAGGGTGGTGTGCGTGATCCCATACTCCTGCGCGAGCAGCCGCTCCAGCTCCCGCCGCACCGCGTGGCAGTCGCCGGCCGGCTCGACGAGCACGTGCGCCGACAGCGCCGCCTGGCCGGAGGTGATGGTCCAGATGTGCAGGTCGTGGACCTCGGTGACGGGCCGGAGCCCGACGAGCCGGTCCCCGACCGCGTCCGGGTCCAGGTGCGCCGGGGCGGCCTCGAGGAAGATCCGGCCGGACTCGCGGACCAGCCCGTAACCCGCCTTCACCATCAGCGCCACCACCACGAGCGTGGCGATCGCGTCGGCCTGCACGAAGCCGGTCGTCAGGACGATCAGGCCGGCGACGGCGGTGCCGATGAAGGCGAAGAGGTCGTTCAGGATGTGCTGGTAGGCCCCCTCGACGGCGAGCGAGGAGCGGTTCGCCCGCGAGATGCACCAGGCCGCGGCCACGTTCACCACGATGCCGGCGAGCGCGGTGACCAGCAC
Source organism: Streptomyces sp. NPDC032472 (assembly GCF_040636955.1). NCBI lineage: Bacteria > Bacillati > Actinomycetota > Actinomycetes > Kitasatosporales > Streptomycetaceae > Streptomyces > Streptomyces sp. NPDC032472. Next base: position 77,500 of record NZ_JBEZVK010000005.1, on the reverse strand, counting down.
CAGCCCGCCCGCCACCGGCGGCGGATCGATCAGCCGCCGCACCGCCTCGTACGCCAGCCAGAGCGCGAGCAGCAGCAGCGTGAGCCCGTTGGCCTGGGCGGACAGTATCTCCGCGCGCTTGAGTCCGAACGTGAACCCGCCGCGCGCCGGGCGGGCCGCGAGCCGCATCGCGACGAGCGCGAGCACGATCGAGACCGCGTCGGTGAGCATGTGCGCGGCGTCGGAGATCAGGGCCAGCGACTGGGCGATGATGCCGACGGCCACCTCCACGGCCATGAACGCGCCGATCAGGCCGAGCGCGATTGCCAGCCACCGCCGGTCGGCGTCCGCGGAGACGCCGTGGCTGTGCCCGGCGTGGTCGTGGTCGTGCCCCGCCCCGTGGTCGTGGCCCGCCCCGTGGTCGTGGCCCGCGCCGCGGGTGCGGTCGTCTTCCTGCGTGTGGTCGTGCACGCCCATCTCGTCCCCCGTCCGTTCGGTTCCGACGCGTGAAGTGAAGCGCACCGCGAAGCAATGGGCAAAGGCTGCAACGGGGACCGTTGTCATTACCCATAAGAGGCCTCTGACCTGCGGTGATGTCACCGCGACGCGAACGGTCGCAGCGGCCGCCGAATCGACACGGGCCGACCCCGGGCGGAGCCTGGAAGAGATCCCGGGCGGAGCCTGGATGAGATGCGGTCGCGACGTCTCGACAGGGCAGGCTCTGGCGAAGGAGCGATCGATGACGAAGCCCGACACGGGTCAACGCGGCACGAAGACGGCAGCCAACGACCTACCCGCGCGCCGGCGACCCCGCTGGGGCCGGGTGCTGGTCGCCCTGCCACTGGTGGCGGGCCCGCCTCGCTGAATGCGCCGCAGGCCGCGGCCGACGACGACGTGTCGATCACCTCGGCCGAGGTCACCGGCACCCTCATTCCCGGGAGGACCTTCGGCGCGAAGCTGAAGATCGTGCCATCACCTGCAAGAAGGCCCCGGCCCCCTAGCAGCAGCAGGGCCGCGCAAGCCGGGAGATCCCGCGCGCGGGCCGCAGACGCGCGGCCCGCGCGCCGCACCGATCGGTGAGACGCTTGCTGCATGGCCGAAAGGCGAGCGAGCCCCGAGGTCCGGTGGCCTGCGGAGCCGGACATGAGCCTCGCGCTCAACCACATGGGCACCTTCGACTGGGACCTCGACAGCGGGCGCATGCACCTGGACTCCACCGCCCTCGAGGTCCTCGACCTGCGTCCCGAGGAGTTCAGCGGCACCCCCGCCGGGCTGCGCACCCGTATCGGACCGTCCGAGGCGGCCCGCCTCGACGCCCGAGTGGCGCAGGCCCTCAAGGACGGCCGCAGCCACTACGGGGTCTACGTCCGCAGCCGCCGGCGCGACGGGTCCCCCGCCTGGACGCACATCCAGGGCCACATCCTGCGCGACACCGACGGCCGCCCGTACCGGGTCATCGGGATCCTGCGCGACGCCGCCCACGACCCCGGCGAGCCCGGTGCGGGCGGGGAGCGGGCCGAGGGGCGGCGCCGGATGACCGGCGTCGTCGAACGGACCACCGCGATCCTGGCCCACGCCCGCACCGTCAACGACGTCACCGACGTGCTGAAGGACCCCGAGGCCCTCGGCCACCTCGGCGCGGTCAGCGTGATGCTCGGCATCGTCGACGGCGCCCGGATCCACCTCGTCGCCGAGGGGCAGCTCGGCTCGTACGTCCCGGAGATCGAGTACACCCGCATCGACGCCCGGTTCCCGATGAGCGAGGCCGTGCGCAGCCTCCAGCCGGTCTTCATCGCCTCCCGCGAGGAGTTCCAGCACCGCTACCCGCTGCTGTGGCCGTACATCGAGCCGCTGTCCGTGCGCAGCGGGGTCTACCTGCCGCTGATCGCCCAAGGACGGGCCATCGGCGCGCTCGGGCTGCTGTACCGGCGCGACGGCGACTTCACCGCCGAGGAACGCAACGTGCTCGTCGCACTCGGCAGCGGCATCGCCCAGAGCCTGCAGCGGGCCATGCTCTTCGAGCAGGAGCACGACCTCGCCGAAGGCCTCCAGCGGGCCATGCTGCCGCGCCGGATCCCGCAGGTGCCGGGCAGTCGGATCGCCGTGCGGTACCGGGCCGCCCGGATGGGGCGGGAGATCGGCGGGGACTGGTACGACGTGGTCCCGCTCGGCGACGGCCGGATCGGGGTCATGGTCGGCGACGTGGAAGGCCACGACACCGACGCGGCCGCGGTCATGGGCCAGCTGCGGATCGTCCTGCGGGCGTACGCCGCCGAGGGCCACACCCCCGACATGGCGATGGCCCGGGCCTCAGCCTTCCTGCGCGACCTGGCCACCGACCGCCTCGCCACCTGTACGTACGCCGAGGTGGACCTGAACACCGGGATGCTGCGGCTGGTCCGCGCCGGGCACCACGACCCGGTCGTGCGGCGCGGCGACGGCACCGCCCATCCCGTCCAGGTGGCCGGCGGACTTCCCCTGGGGCTGGCGCCGCGCGAGGCCCCGCCAGGGGGCCGGGCGGGCTCCGGTTATCCCGTCACCAGTCTCGAACTGCACCCCGGGGACACGCTGGTGCTGTGTACGGACGGGCTGCTCGCACGGCCGTACGCGGACGACCCCGACGCGGGCATGCGCGAGCTGATGGACGCCGTCAGCAGGGGCCCGGCCGACGTGGAGGAGCTGGCCGACGCCCTGTGCGACCTGCTCGGCGACGCGGGCGCCGGGGACGACATGGCCCTGCTCCTGCTGTGCCGCCGCGGCACCCCGAGCCCGCGCGGCGGCGGGCCGCTGCGGCTGCGGCTCACCCCCGGCGACGCCGAGGGGCCGGCGATGGCCCGCCACCTGATCCGGGCGGCCGTGGCGGCGTGGGGGGCGCGGGAACTGGCCGACGCGGTCGAACTGGCCGCGGACGAGCTGATGACGAACGTGCTGGTGCACACGGACGGCGGCGGCCACGTCAACGTCCGGATGACCGCCGCCGGGCGGATCAGGGTCGAGGTCGAGGACTCCAGCAGCGCCCTGCCGCATCGGCGGGAGGCGGGTGACTGGGCGGTGTCGGGGCGGGGTCTGCTGCTGGTGGACCGGCTGGCGCGGGAGTGGGGCGTGGAACCGCGGGGCGGGGGCAAGTCGGTCTGGTGCGAGTTCGCCCTGCCGCCGCCGTGACCCTGTCGGGCGCAGCCCCTGCGGGGCTCCCGCTGCGCGGAGCCGTTGCGGCCCCAGGCCCCGCTCGCCTCAAACGCCGGCGGGGCTGGATGAATCCAGCCCGCGCGGCGTTTGAGCGCACCGGGCGCCAAGCGCCCGGAACGGGGTCCGGGCGGAGCCCGCCACGCGGCGGAGGCGCACATCCGGCACAGTGGGAAGGGGCGGGATGGGGAACGGCTCACGCAGCGGGAAAATCGGATGAACTCGGGCGCTACCGCCCAGTAGCGTTGCCTCCCATGGAACCACTGACCGAGAAGCAGATCCGTTCATCCTTCGTGAACTGCACCAAGGGCGAGGCGGCCCGGCTGAAGCTGCCGCCGAACTTCGACGAACTCCCCTGGGAAGACCTCGACTTCCTCGGCTGGGTCGACCCGGGCGCCCCCCTCCGCGCCCACCTCGTACGCCCCGGGACCGACACCGACGGCACCCCCGTCGGCATCAGCCTCCGCGTCCCCGGCACCAACCGCACGAGCGCACTGAAGTCCAGCGTCTGCCAGATCTGCCTGACGGCGCACGCCGCCTCCGGCGTCTCCCTGCTCGTCGCCCCGCTCGCGGGCCCCCGCGGACGGGAGGGCAACACCGTCGGCTTCTACGTCTGCGCCGACCTCGCCTGCTCGCTCTACCTGCGCGGCAAGCGGCAGCCGAAGCTGCGCGGCCGCGCGTACGAGGAGACCCTGACCCTCCAGGAGCGGATCGAGCGCGCCCTGATCAACCTCGACGCCCTCACCGACAAGGTCACAGTCGGACGAGACTGACCTCGGTCGCCTTCACGCTCGTCCACACCTTCGAGCCGTCGACCAGGCCCAGCTCGGCGGCGGCCTCGGGGGTGATCTCCGCGACCAGGTCGGGCGCCTCGGCCGGGGACACCAGCACGCGCAGCCGACTGCCGACCGCGGTGATCTCCCGTACGGTCCCCGGCCAGACGTTGCGCGGGCTGCCGCCCGGCCGGTCGCGGTGCACCGACACCGCCTCCGGGCCGATGATCGCGAGCGCCGCGGCCCCCTCGGGCAGAGCCTCGGCCACCACCAGCCGGCCCCCGGACGGCAGTACGAGCCCGTCGGCCGACGTGGTGCCCGGCCACGCGTTGCGGCCCAGCATCCGGGCCACCCACGGGGACCGCGGATGCCGGGTCACCTCGGCGGGCGGGGCGTCCTGGAGGGTCCGCCCGTCGGCGAGTACGAGCACACGGTCGGCGAGCGACACCGCCTCGACCGGATCGTGCGTGACGATCAGGCAGACCCCGCCGAACCCGGCCAGATGCGTGCGCAGCGTGTGCCGTACGCGGGCCCGCGTGGCCTGGTCGAGCGCGGCCAGCGGCTCGTCGAGCAGCAGCAGCCGCGGCCGGGCGGCGAGCGCCCGGGCCAGCGCCACCCGCTGGGCCTGGCCGCCGGACAGCTGCCCGGGCCTGCGGCCGGCGAGGTGGCCGACGCCGAGCCGGTCCAGCCACCGCTGCGCCTCGCGCCGGGCGCCGGCCCGCGGCACCCCGCGGGCGCGGAGCCCGTACGCGGTGTTGGCGAGGGCGCTCAGGTGCGGGAACAGCGCCCCGTCCTGCGGGACCCACGCCACCTGCCGCCGGTGCGGGGGCAGCTCCGTGACATCGGTGTCGCCGAGCCGGAGCTCGGCCCGGGCGCGGGGGGTCAGGCCGAGCAGGGCGCGCAGCAGGGTGGTCTTGCCGGCGCCGTTCTCGCCGACGACGGCGATGGTGGTGCCGGGCTCGGCTTCGAGGGTGAGCTCGTTGAATCCGGTGACCGTGGCGTGCAGCGGCCACTGCCCGTCCCGCTCGCGGTCCCGGTCGCCGTCGCCGTCGTCGGCGCCGACGACGGCCGCCGGGGCGTCGGCGGGCGGGGCCTCCTCGGCCGCGGGCTGCGGGGCCCCGGCCGGCCGGCGGCCGAGCGGGGTACCGGTCCAGCGGCCGCGCAGGGCGATCAGTACGGCCATGGCGATCGCGAGGAGCAGCAGGGACACCGAGGTGGCGGCCTCCGGCTTGTCCTGCAGCAGCAGGTAGACCTGCAGGGGCAGGGTCTGCGTGGTGCCGGGCAGGTTCCCGGCGAAGGTGATGGTCGCCCCGAACTCGCCGAGCGCACGCGCCCAGGTGAGCGCCGCGCCGGCCACCAGACCGGGGGCCACCATGGGCAGGGTCACCGTGAAGAACACCCGCACCGGCGAGGCGCCGAGCGAGGCGGCGGTCTCCTCGTAGCTCGGCTTCAGCCCGCCGAGCGCACCCTCAAGGCTGATCACGAGGAACGGCATGGCGACGAAGGTCGCCGCGAGGACCGCGCCCGACGTGTGGAAGGGCAGGGTGATGCCGAAGGCGTCCTCCAGCCAGGGCCCGAGGAGCCCGCGCCGGCCGAAGCCCAGCAGCAGCGCCACACCGCCGACCGTGGGCGGCAGCACCATCGGCAGCAGCACCAGCGAGCGGACGAACGCCTTGCCCTTGAACTCCACACGGGCCAGCAGCCAGGCGAGCGGCACGCCGAGGAGCAGCGAGAGGCCGAGCGCCCACGCCGACACGAGCAGCGAGAGCCGCAGGGCCTCGACGGTGCCCGGGCTGGTCAGGTGCGTGCCGAGCTCGCCCCACTCGGTGCGGGTGAGGATGCCGACGAGCGGCAGCAGCAGGAACGCGACGGCGAGCAGCGCGGGCAGCGCCAGGGTCACGGGGGGCCGGTTGGGGGTGCGGTGTCTGCTCATGGGTTTCCTGGCTGAAGCGTACGGGGGCGGGTGCGTACGGGCGGACGGGACATATGCCGGGAGGGACTGCCTGTCCCCCCGGACCAGGCAGTCCCTCCCGAACCTCTCCGGCGGACGGGCCGGTCAGGCCTTCTGGAAGCCCGCGTCCTGGAGGATCTTCTGCGCCTCCGGGCTGCTCAGCCAGGCCACGAACGCGGTGGCGGCCTCGGCGTTCTTGGACTGCTTGACCGTGGCAGCCGGGTAGGAGGCCACGGCGTTCTGGTCGTCCGGGATCTCCACGGTGTCGACCTTGTCTGCGGACTTCGCCGAGTCGGTCTTGTAGACGAGGCCGGCGTCGGCCTCGCCGAGCTCGACCTTGCTCAGGACGGCGCGGACGTTGGGCTCCTGGGAGACCGGCTTCACCTCGACCTTCTGGGCGTCGAGGATCTGCTTGCTGTAGCGGCCGACGGGGACCTCGGGCGCGGCGAGCACCACCTTGATCTTGGTGTCGGCGAGGTCCTTGAGTCCGGCGATCTTGAACGGGTTGCCCTTGCCGGTGGCGATGACCAGGCGGTTCTTGGCGATGATCGTCGGGTCGTTCGTCTCGGCCTTCAGGCCGTCCATCGTCTTGGTGTCGGCGGTCACCAGGGCATCCGCGGGGGCGCCCTGCTTCACCTGGGCGGCGAGCTCCTGCGAGCCGGCGAAGGAGAAGGTGACCTTCGTGCCCGGGTGGGCCTTCTCGTACGCGGCGCCGGCCGCCTTGAAGACGTCGGTGAGGGAGGACGCGGCGAGGACCGTGAGGTTCGCGGCCTTGGGCTCGGCGGAGGCGGAGGCCGAGGCGCCCGAGCCGGTGTCGTCGGCCTTCTTGTCGTCGCTGCCGCAGGCGGACAGCGCGGGCACGAGCAGGGCGGCGGCCAGGGCGGCGGCCATGGCGGTGCGGCGGTTCACGGGGAGGAAGGCGAAGGACATGAGCAGGTGCTCCTCGGTCGGGTCGGCGGCCGGACGGTGCCGGCTGCGCGGGACGGCGACCCGCGCCGGTGACGGCGGAGCGGGCGGGGACGGGGACGGGGACAGGGATGGGGGCGGGCGGGGCCGGCGGCCGGACGCGAGCGGCCGGATCGGCGGAGCCGGCCGGGCCGCTCAGGTGCGGTCGATGTGCACGCCGGTGGACTTCACACGGGCGGTGGCCTGCATGCCGACCTTGAGGCCGAGCTCCTCGACGGCCTCGCGGGTGAGCAGGGACACCAGGCGGGGGGGTCCGGCCTGGATCTCGACCTGGGCGGCCACGTCGCCGAGCTTGACGGCGGTGACGATGCCCGGGAAGGCGTTGCGGGCCGAGGTGTACGGCTCGTCGTCCTCGGTGTGGGCGCCCTGGCCCACTTCCACGGGGAAGGCGGCCAGGTCGCGGCCGTCGATCAACCGTCGGCCGGCGTCGTCGCGGTGGGTCGCGACCCGGCCGGCATCGGCCCAGCGGCGGGCCGTGTCCGGGCTGACGCCCAGCAGACGCGCCGCCTGCCCGATGGTGTAGGACTGCATGTGCGACAAGGTAGGTGCACGCATGGCGCATGTGCAATTCTCTTGGGGCGATACACATGGCACATGCGATAGGACTGGGAGCTTCCGCCAAAACCCGTTCCGTTGCCGGCCCTCCGGATCGCTAGAGTCGGTGCCATGGCAGATCACGCAACGGGCAAGGGCGCGAGCACGGGAACGAGCGCGGCAGCGGGTCCGGGCGCCGGCACCGAGACGGGAAGTGCGCGGGTGGACGCCTGGATCTGGTCGGTCCGCCTCACCAAGACCCGCTCGATCGCGGCGACCGCCTGCCGGGCGGGCCACGTGAAGGTCAACGGCGAGCGTGCGAAGCCGGCCCAGTCGGTGAAGGCGGGGGACGAGGTGCGGCTGTTCCACGCGGGGCGCGAGCGCATCGTGGTGGTCAAGCGGCCGGTGACGAAGCGGGTGGGTGCGCCGGTGGCCGCCGAGTGCTTCGTCGACAACAGCCCGCCGCCGCCGACCGCGGTCGAGGCCGCGGCCGTCGGCATCCGCGACCGGGGCACAGGCCGCCCGACGAAGCGCGACCGCCGGGAACTCAACACCCTGCGCGGCCGCTGACCCTCCGTCTCCCCGTCTCTCGTCTCGACGTCCCGTCGACGGCCCGGCGGCAAAATCCGGTGGCGGACCCGGGCCGCCGCGGCTCACCATGCAGCGCATGAGCGATCAACCCGAGCGATGGACGCAGGCAACGGTCTACACCGACATGTGGGCCGACCCCGACGCTGACCCCCGCAACAACGAGGACAGCCCGGACGGCGAGCTCGCGACCCTGCAGGACTTCCTCGCGAACTACCGCATGACCCTGCGCATGAAGTGCGAGGGCCTTGACCCGGAGCAGTTGGCCCGCCGGTCGGTCCCGCCCTCGACGATGTCGCTGCTCGGCCTCCTCCGTCACCTCGCCGAGGTGGAACGGGACTGGCGCAACTGGCTCGGCGACGGCGAACCGCTGCCGAAGCTGTACGGCGCCAAGGACGCGGACTTCCACGGGGCCGCCGCCGAGCAGGCCGTGGTCGATGCCGCGTACGCCGATCTGGAGCGCGAGCAGGCCGCGACCGACGCCGCCCTGGCCGAGCACGAGGACCTGGGCCGGCGCGTCGGGAAGGACGGGATAGCCGTCCGGGAGCTCATGGTGCACCGGGTCGAGGAGTACGCCCGGCACTGCGGACACGCCGACCTGCTGCGCGAGTGCGTCGACGGAAGGGTGGGCCAGTGACCGGCTCCGGGCGCCACCCCTCCGGCTCGCCCTGATCCGCCGAACGGTCGCCCGGGCCGGGGCCGGTGGCGTACCGGCCGCGACCCGGGGTCAGGTCTTGCGGTAGCCGTAGGCCTCCTCGGCGGCCGCGGCCACCGCGTCCAGCCCGGCTCCCGTCGAGGCCGCCACCACCGCCGCCACCGCTCCCTCCAGGAACGGGGCGTCCACCAGCCGGGCCCCCGGAGGCAGTTCCTCATCGGCCAGCAGCGACTTCACCGTCAGCACCGCACTGCCCAGGTCCGCGATCAGCGCGACGCCCGCTCCCCGGTCCACCTGCCGCACGGCCGCCGCGATCAGCTCCGCGCTCGTCCCCAGCGAGCCGTCCTCGGTGCCGCCGGCCGCAGCGACCGGAGCGACCGCTCCGCCCGCGGCCAGGCCCGTCGCGAGCTCCGCCACGGACTGCGCCACCCGCGCGCTGTGCGACACCAGCACGATCCCGACCTCCTGCCCGGTCATCCCGCCACCTCCGCGAGCGCCTCCAGGAGCAGCGCGGACGAGGTCGCCCCCGGATCCTGGTGCCCGATGCTGCGTTCCCCGAGATAGCTGGCGCGGCCCTTGCGGGCCAGCATCGGCACCGTCGCCACCGCGCCCTCCTGCGCCGCATCGGCCGCCGCCCGGTACGAGGTGGACAGCGCCGCCAGCCCCGGCACCAGCGCGTCCAGCATCGTCTTGTCGCCCGGCGCCGCCCCGCCGAGCTGGGCCACCGCGGCCACGCCCGCGGACAGGGCCTGGCGCAGCGCGTCGTCGGAGACCTCGGCGGCCTCCCCGAGCTCCTTGCCGGTGCGCCGCAGCAGCGTCCCGTACAGCGGGCCGGACGCCCCGCCGACCGTGGAGATCAGCGTCCGTCCCGCCAGCTGGAGCACCGCTCCCGGCGTGCCGGGCGGTTCGCCCTCCAGGGCGGCCTGCACCGCGGTGAAGCCGCGCAGGAGGTTACTGCCGTGGTCGGCGTCCCCGATCGGGGAGTCCAGCTCGGTCAGCCGGTCGGCTTCGCGGGCCACGGCGGCCGCCGCCGCGGCCATCCAGCGCCGGAAGAAGTCTGCGTCACGCACCTCGGTCTCCTCGCCTCGCCCCGTCAGGTCCCGCCCCAGTACCGCCCCGTCCGGTCCCGTCTGCGCACACCCTACGGCCGGCCCCGCGCTCAGCATCCCCACCGCAGCGCGGCGGTCCGCACCGGCGCGTCCCACAGCCGCACCAGTTCCTCGTCCGCACGGCACACCGTCACCGAACAGCCCGCCATGTCCAGCGAGGTGACGTAGTTTCCGACCAGCGACCGCGCCACCTGCACGCCCCGCGCGGCCAGGGCCGCGGCCACCTCCGCGTGGAACCCGTACAGCTCCAGCAGCGGGGTCGCGCCCATGCCGTTGACGAGGACGAGCACCGGGTCCTCGGCGGGCCCCACCTTCGCCACCTCCTCCATCACGGCGGCCACCGCGGTCTCCGCGATCTCCCGCGCCGGCATCATCGGCCGCCGCTCGCGGCCCGGCTCGCCGTGGATGCCGATCCCCAACTCCAGCTCGCCGTCGGGGAGATCGAAGGTCGGGCTGCCCTTCGCCGGGGTCGTGCACGCGCTCAGCGCCACGCCGAAGCTGCGCGAGGACTCGTTGACGCGCCGGGCGAGCGCCGCGACCCGCTCCAGCGGGGCGCCCTCCTCGGCGGCCGCCCCGGCGATCTTCTCGACGAACAGGGTGGCGCCGGTGCCGCGGCGTCCCGCCGTGTACAGGCTGTCGGTGACGGCGACGTCGTCGTTCACCAGCACCTGCTCGATGCGTACGCCGTCGTCCTCGGCGAGCTCGGCGGCCATCTCGAAGTTCAGCACGTCGCCCGTGTAGTTCTTGACGACGAACAGGACGCCCTGCCCGCTGTCCACGGCCTTCGCGGCCCGCAGCATCTGGTCGGGCACGGGGGACGTGAACACCTCGCCGGGGCACGCGGCGGAGAGCATGCCGAGCCCGACGAAGCCGGCGTGCAGCGGCTCGTGGCCGGAACCGCCGCCGGAGACGAGGCCGACGCGGCCGCCCTCGCGCGCGTCGCGCCGTACGACGACCCGCTTGTCGGCGTCGACCTCCAGCTCGGGGTGTGCGGCCGCCATTCCGCGCAGGGCGTCGGCGACGACGGTGTCGGCACTGTTGATCAGCATCCTCATGTGCATCTCCCGGGGTGAGGGCGGCGGGTGCGTAGGCCCGTCGGCGACCGGAGCGAGCCTATGCGGCGGGCCGCGCAGCGTCACGTAACCGGCACGGAAGGTGACACCGCCTGTGCCGCTCCCGGGCCCCTGTTCCGGGTGCCTCGCGCCCGCCGACGTTCGAGCGAATGTTCGAGCGGAGCGTTAGGGTGGACCCATGCGCGCGACCCAGAGTCTCCACGGTCTCCAGGGCTCCCTCTTCGACCAGGGTGAGGAGATCCGCCTCGGCCCGCTCACCGGCCTGCGGCGCACCGAGCTCGGCGCCGGGGCCTGGGTGGACCGGCTGCCCGGCTGGCTCACCGGGGCCGACGCGCTCTTCGAGCACCTCGCCGCCGAGGTGCCCTGGCGGGCCGAACGCCGGCAGATGTACGAGCGCGAGGTGGACGTACCGCGCCTGCTCTGCTTCTACGGCGAGGGCGAACCCCTGCCGCACCCCGCGCTCACCGACGCCCGCGAGACCCTGACCCGGCACTACGCCGCCGAGCTGGGGGAGCCCTTCACCACCGCCGGGCTGTGCCTCTACCGCGACGGCCGCGACAGTGTCGCCTGGCACGGCGACCGCATCGGCCGCTCCGCCACCGAGGACACCATGGTCGCGATCGTCTCCGTCGGCGACCCCCGCGACCTCGTCCTGCGCCCCCGCGGCGGCGGCCCGACCCTGTTGCGCCTGCCCTTGGGCCACGGCGATCTCGTCGTGATGGGCGGCTCCTGCCAGCGCACCATGGAGCACGCGGTGCCGAAGTCCACCCGCGCCGTCGGCCCCCGCATCAGCATCCAGTTCCGTCCGCGGGGCGTCCGCTGAAGCACCTCCGACCAGGCGTGTCAGTACCCCCAGACGCTCAGCTCCGTGATGCCGGCGAACAGGTGCTCCCACGCCTGGCCGCCCGGCTCGTCGCCGTCCACCGAGAGCGGCTCCAGCTCCGCCGCCTCGCGCAGGAAGGTGGTGTGGCCCAACTCGCCCGGCCACGGGTCCCAGCACGCCCCCATGAACCGGCGCACGGCCTCCAGCAGCCGGACGAACGTCTCGGTGTCCCGGGCGAGGGGGAACGGCCCGTCGCCGTCCCGGACCATCGACACCGCGCCCGTCTCCGGGTGGACCAGCACCGGCCCGCCGTCGTCCCCCCACGCGAACGTCCCCAGGTGCAGCAGCCCGTCGGCATCGGGCTGCGGGTCCTTCGGCCCCGAGGCGGTCCAGGCCAGCTCGAACGAGACCACCCCGGCCGCCCAGTGCGTGGGCAGGCCCGCCGTGGCGATCAGCTCCCGGGTCGGCCGGTGGGTGAGGACCCCGGGCTGCTGCTCCGGCGGTACGCGCACCACCCACTCCGCGCCGAAGACCGCCTCCAAGCGGTCGGCGTCCAGCGGCGTCCCGTTGGGCGTGGGGCCGGCGAACCACGGCTCCCCCGTACCCCAGGAGGCACGCTCCGCTGTGCCTGATGCGTCTGATGCGTCTGATGCGCCCGCCGCGGGCGCCGGGGTGCCGCGTTCGACCACGGCGATTCCGCGGGCCTCGACCAGCAGGAACCGGTCGTCACCGAGCGGAGGGAGCCACTCCCAGGTCTCGGGGGTGTGCAGCCCGTCCTCGCCGTCCGGGTCGAAGAGGCACGGGCCGTCCGGGTCGTAGTCCTCCTCGCGCGCGGTGGCCTCGCCCTCCGCCGGCTTCGGCGCCGGCTCACCGGTGGCCGCGTCGAACCACCGCTCCTCGGTCCACAGCGACCACACCTTGAGGAGGACCCGGCCGTCCGCCGTGTCGTAGAGCTCGGTGGCGGCCTCCCCGCTCAGGTTCGGGTCGGCCCGGTAGGCGCCGACGGGCCGCCACCAGGCCCAGACCGTCCGCCACGGCATGGCCGGCTCGGCGGCCGCCACGGCATCGGCATAGGCGTCGTGCCCCAGCACCTTCGCGGCGAAATGCAGCCACGAGGCGAACTCCGCCCGGGGCACCTCCGCCCCCGCGAGCACCGCACCGGCCTGGGCGAAGACCTCGCGGCCCACACCGCCGCCGGTGTCCGGCAGTTCGAGCAGCTCCGCCAGCTCGGCGGGGCCGGCCTCCAGGACGGCGGCGGGGGAGGAGAAGAAGGTGTCAAGATCGTTGCGAGGCATGCGGACATGGTGCCACCCGCCTCCGACATCCCGGCCCGGGGCCGTCGGCCAACCACGCGGCCACCGGGCCCGGTTGGCCGGCCTGCGGTCACCGGGCCGGGATCACCCGCTCGCGGTCCGCGCTGCTGACGAGGCGGTGCCCGCCGGTGCCGCGGATACTGCCGATGCCGCCGCCCGGAGCGCCCGCAGGGCCAGCAGCAGGATGCCGATGTCGTCCAGGTACACCGGGTCCGGGAGCAGGTCCACCGGCGAGACCGTGTAGACCACGGCCAGCCAGAACAGCGCCTTGTCCCGCAGCGGAACCCCCGCGTCGACCAGCAGGCGCCGCGCCCTGACCACCCGTACCAGCAGCACCGCGGCCGTGACCGCCAGCCCGAGGGCGACGACCGCGGCGAGCACCAGCCAGACCGTTGTGTCCATGCGTCTCCTATACCCGTCCGCCGTCCGCCGTCCGCCGTCAGCCCTGCGCGCGGAGCCGCCGGCTGACCTCGCCCAGCCCCTCGGCGATCGCGTCGAGCTGCTCGGGCGTGAGGACGTCGATGAGCGCCTCCCGTACGGCCGCCACGTGCCCGGGGGCCGCCTCGTCCAGGCGGGCGCGCCCGGCCTCGGTGAGCACCGCGAAGACGCCGCGCACATCGGAGGGGCAGCTGCGGCGGCGGACGAGGCCCGCCTTCTCCAGCTGGGTGACCTGGTAGGTCAGACCGCTCTTGGAGTTGATCAGCCCGTTGGCCAGCTCGGTCATCCGCAGTTCGTGGTCCGGGGCCGCCGAGAGCCGTACGAGGATCTCGTACTGGGGGTGCGAGAGCCCGGCCTCGTCCTTGAGCTGTTGGTCGAGACGGCGGTTCACCAGGGCCGACGCGGCCAGGAAGCCGCGCCAGGCGTGCATCTCGCGATCGTCGAGCCATCTCGTTTCAGCCATGCGCCCAGGGTACCGGGTTGTTCGAATTTGAATCAATCGGTACTGTCAGGTCCGGCGGGTTCGAATTTGAACTACTCCCGCCCCCGCCGCCCGACCGGAAGGAATCCCCCATGACCAGCCCCTCCGCCACCGCGACGAAGCCGCAGGCCGCCACCCGGGTCGCCGCCCCCCTCGCCCTCTCCACCCCCGGCCACGACACCGGCCTCCTGCTGCTGCGCCTCGTCCTCGGCCTGACCATGGCCGCCCACGGCTCGCAGAAGCTCTTCGGCTGGTTCGGCGGCGGCGGGATCAGCGGCACCGGCCAGTTCTTCACCGCCAGCGGCTACCCGGCGGGCGAGTCCATGGCCGTCGTCGCCGGCCTGACCGAGATCCTCGGCGGCCTCGGCCTCGCCGTCGGCCTGCTCACCCCGCTCGCCGGCGCCGCCGTCGTCGGCACCATGATCAACGCGATCGCCGTCCACGGCACCGGGTCGTTCTTCGCCCCGAAGGGCATCGAGTACGAGATCCTCCTGACCGCGGGCGCCGCCGCCCTCGCCCTCACCGGTCCCGGCCGCTACGCCGTCGACCGCCTGCTGCCCGTGCTGCGCGCCCACCGCCTCGCCCACGGCGCCCTGGCCGTCGCCCTCGGCGTCGTCCTCGCGGCCGTCACGCTCCTCGCCCGCAACTAGCGCCGCGTGCGCTGATTGGGCCCGCGTGTCCGCGGGAAAGGCGCACAAATGACACAACCCATCGAAGACTACGCAATCATCGGCGACCTGATGACCAGCGGGCTCGTCGGCCGCGACGGGTCCATCGACTGGCTGTGCCTGCCGCGCTTCGACTCGGCGGCCTGTTTCGCCGCCCTCCTCGGCGACCGGGAGAACGGCCACTGGCGCATCGCCCCCGCCGCAGCCGCCGACGGCGAGCCCTGCACCCGGCGCGCCTACGTGGACGGCACCCTCGTCCTGGAGACCTACTGGGACACCCCGGACGGCGGCTCGATCAAGGTCGTCGACTTCATGCCGCAACGCGACAAGGCCCCCGACGTCATGCGCATCGTCGAGGGCCTGTCCGGCGAGGTCACCGTCCGCAGCACCCTGCGGCTGCGCTTCGACTACGGGCACGTCGTGCCCTGGGTCCGCCGCTGCGACGGCCACCGCGTCGCCGTCGCCGGACCCGACTCCGCCTGGTTCCGCAGCGAACCGCCCGTGCGCACCTGGGGCGAGGAGAACAGCACCCGCTCCGAGTTCACCGTCGCCGCCGGCGAGCGCGTCGCCTTCGTCCTCACCTGGCACCCCTCGCACGAACCGCGCCCCGAGCCCGTGGACCCGTACACGGCCCTGGAGCAGAGCCTCGCCGACTGGCGCGACTGGGCCGCCCAGT
The DNA here is from genome assembly GCF_040636955.1 of Streptomyces sp. NPDC032472. Taxonomy (NCBI): domain Bacteria; kingdom Bacillati; phylum Actinomycetota; class Actinomycetes; order Kitasatosporales; family Streptomycetaceae; genus Streptomyces; species Streptomyces sp. NPDC032472. The sequence continues at coordinate 62,290 of NZ_JBEZVK010000005.1, read as the reverse complement.
GCCGCTACGAGGGCCCCTACAAGGAGGCGGTCACCCGCTCCCTGATCACCCTCAAGGCCCTGACGTACGCACCCACCGGCGGCATCGCCGCGGCCGCCACCACCTCCCTGCCCGAGGAGATCGGCGGCATCCGCAACTGGGACTACCGCTACTGCTGGCTGCGCGACTCCACCCTCACCCTCGGCTCCCTCCTCGCGACCGGCTTCCTCGACGAGGCCCGCGCCTGGCGCGAATGGCTGCTGCGCGCCGTCGCCGGGGACCCCGCCGACCTGCAGATCATGTACGGGATCGGCGGCGAGCGGCGGATCCCCGAGGCCGAACTGCCGTGGCTGAGCGGCTACGCCTACTCCGCGCCCGTCCGGATCGGCAACGCCGCCGTGAACCAGCTCCAGCTCGACGTGTACGGCGAGGTGCTCGACTCACTGCACCTGGCCAGGACGGCAGGCCTGCCCGCCGAGCGGCACAGCTGGCGGATCCAGCTCGCCCTGCTGGACTTCCTGGAGCACAACTGGCGCCGGCCCGACGAGGGCCTGTGGGAGGTCCGCGGACCGCGCCGGCACTTCGTGCACTCCAAGGTGATGGCCTGGGTGGCCGCCGACCGGGCCGTGCGCACCCTGGAGGCCGACCCCTCCGAGCACGGCGACGTCGAGCGCTGGCGGTCCATGCGGGAGGCCGTCCACCGCGACGTGTGCGAGAACGGCTACGACCCCGTGCGCAACACCTTCACCCAGGCCTACGGCTCACAGGAGCTGGACGCGGCCACCCTGCTCATCCCCAGGGTCGGCTTCCTGCCGCCCCACGACCCCCGCGTGGTCGGCACGGTCGACGCCGTCCGCGCCGAGCTCGGCAGCAGCGGCCTGGTGCGCCGCTACAGCACCGAAGGCGCCTCGGTGGACGGGCTGCCCGGATCCGAGGGCGCCTTCCTGGCCTGCTCCTTCTGGCTCGCCGACGCCCTGCACATGACCGGCCGCGAGAAGGAGGCCCGGGAGCTGTTCGAACGGCTGCTGGAGGTGAGCAACGACGTCGGGCTCCTCTCCGAGGAGTACGACCCGGCCACCCGCCGCCAACTGGGCAACTTCCCCCAGGCGTTCAGCCACGTCGGCCTGGTGAACACCGCACTCACCCTCGGCCTGGGCAGCGGCCCGGCGACCGCCGCCGCACGCTGAACGGCGGGGCCGGCCGCCGGCGCTCCCGCCGACGGCCGGCCCCGCCGACCGGTTGTTCCCGAAGGTCCTGCTACGCCGGGGCGCCCTCGCCGACGGCGATCCCGGGGACGGCTGCCGTTCCGGCGCCGACCTCGGCCGGAGCCCCGGCGGTCTTGGCCGCTTCGACGGCCTCGTCAGCCTCGTCCTCGGGCACGCTGACCAGCCAGCGGGAGTCCTGCCGCGGCCGCAGGTACAGCGCCCAGTAGAGCGTCGCCACGGCGGTGATCCCGCCGGTCCACAGCAGGTACTGGGTCTCCTGCTGCGTCAGGATGTACGCGAGGACGGCGATCAGCGCGATCGGCACGGCCGGCCACAGCGGCATCCGCCACGCGGCCACCTGGCGGTGCGCCCCGCGCCGGGCGAACAGCGCGGCCACCGCGACGAGCAGGTACATGCCCGTCACCGAGACGCCGGTGACGCCGTACAGCGTGTCGAGGTTGACGAAGCACAGCGCCGCACCCGGGACGCCGACCACCAGGGTGGCCACCCACGGCGAGCCGAACCGGCCCAGCTTGGCCAGCGCGTTGTTGACCGGCTCGGGCCAGGCCTTGTCGCGGGCGGAGGCGAACAGCACGCGCGAGTTCTGGATCACCATGACGATGCCGGCGTTGATGATGGCCAGCGCGACGCACAGGCTGACGAAGGTGCCCACGGCCGAGTTCGACCAGGCGGTCACCATCCCGCTGAGGTCGCCCTCGGCCAGCGCGCCCAGGTCCGGGGCGCCCACGGTGATGGCGATCACCGGGACCAGGATGACGGCGGTGGAGATGGCGAGCGTGGCCAGGACCGTGCGGGCCACGTTGCGGCGCGGGTTCTCCAGCTCCTCCGACAGGTACACGGCGGTGGAGAAGCCCTGGGTGATGAACAGGGCGATCGCGAGGCCGGAGACGACCATCATCGCGGTCACGGGCGAGGACGCACCGCTCTCGCCCGCGGCGACGCCGTGCACCAGCGCGTCCGCGCCCCGCTCGCCGTGCGCGAAGCCGAGGACGGCGACCAGAGCGGCGGCGACGACCTCCAGCACCAGGAAGATGCCGGTGATCCAGGCGTTGGCCCGCAGGTCCAGCAGGCCGGCCAGGGTGGCCAGCAGCATCACGCCGCCGCCCGCGACCGGAGCCGGTATGTGGACGATCGGCGCGAGGTAGTCGGCCGTGCCCATGGCGATCACGGGCGGCACGATCATCACCACGAGCAGGGAGAGTACGAACACCAGCCAGCCGGCGAGCCGGCCCGCCAGCGTCGAGACCATCGCGTACTCGCCGCCGGCGCTGGGGATCAGCGTGCCGAGCTCCGAGTAGCAGAACGCCACACCGATGCAGAGCAGCGAGCCGATGGCGATCGTGAGGGCGGTCCACGTACCCAGGTCCGCGAACAGGTCGGGCACGACCACGAACAGGGTGGACGCGGGCGTCACGCACGAGAGCGTCAGCAGGGTCCCGCCGACGACGCCGATGGAACGCTTGAGCTTCTGGGGGGTGGGGCCGGTGGCCGGCGCGAGGGCCTGCGGGGCGCTGATCGTTTCAGTCATCGGTACGGGGTTCCGATCGGCAGATGCGGTGAACTGAGAGACGGGAGCGGTATCGCCTCCGGGGCGGTGGTGAGCAGAGATGTTCGGAGGCTCCCGGGCCGACATGGAATCCCTGAGGGATTCCGCAGGTCAAGAGTTCACCTCCTGCGGATTCCATCGTTCCGGGTGGTGTCCGGGGCCCTTCGCCGACGTTAAGACCGCGTAAATGCTGCACAGTCTCCCCGTACGGGAACCGCAGCGCGGCGCGTGCAAATTTTCTTCCGCTTTGCCGATGCGTGGCCGCCGCGACACCGCAGCGGACGAAGACGATCACCGCCGGGCGGAGAAGGTCACCGCCGGACGCCTGCCGCAGACGCCACCCGGCCGGTCACCGCCGCCCCGGCGCCGTCGGACGGGACGCCAGCAGCAGCGCCATGTCGTCCGGCCGGTCCGCGCTCCCGCCCACCTCGCGGACCAGCCGGTCGGCCGTCTCCGCCAGCGGCGACGGCCGGGCCGCCGCCAGCGCCGCGCGCAGCCGCTCCACGCCGAGGTCGATGTCCAGGCCCGGCACCTCCACCAGCCCGTCCGTGTACAGCGCCAGCACCGCGCCCGGCGCCAGCTGCAGCCGCGTCACCGGGTACACCGCCTCCGCGTCCACCCCGAGGACCACCCCGCCCGGCAGGTCCAGCACCTCCGCCCGCCCGTCCGGATGGCGCAGCAGCGGCTGCGGATGCCCCGCCCGCACCGCCTGCGCAGCGCCCGACACCGGGTCGAGCACCACGTAGCAGCAACTGGCGAACTGCCCCGGATCCAGATCGATCAGCAGCCGGTTCGTCCCCGACACCACCTGCTCCGGGGCGTTCCCGCTCAGCGCGAAGGCCCGTACGGCGCTGCGCAGCTGGCCCATCGTCGCCGCGGCCGCCACCCCGTGGCCCTGCACGTCCCCGATCACGAGCGCCAGGCAGCCCGCGCCCGTCTCGACCACGTCGTACCAGTCGCCGCCCACGTCCAGGCCCGTCGTGCCCGGCAGGTACCGCCCCACCGTCTCCACGTGCTCGCGCACCGGCAGCCGGTGCGGCAGCAACGCCGACTGCAGCCCGCGCGCCAGCGCCGCCTCCGAGTCGTAGCGCTGGGCCCGCTCCAGGGCCTGCGCGATCAGCCCGGCCAGCGCCGTCAGCACCGTGCGCTCCTCCGGGGAGAACCCGCGCGGCGTGTCGAAGCCGAGGATGCACGAGCCCACCGGCCGGCCCGACGCGATCAGCGGCAGGAACGCCCGCGCCCCGACGTGCGCGTCCAGCGGGATCCCCGGATACGCGGCCGCCAGGTGCTCCATCGACTCGAAGAAGATCGGCCGGCCCGTGGTCAGCGTCTCCACACCCGGCAGCCGCGCGTCCAGCCCCACCCCGTCGAACCGGTTCAGGAACCCCTGCGGGAACCCCGTCTCCCACGCCAGGTGCAGGTGCCGCTCGTTGAGCAGGTAGATCGCCAGCTGGCGGCCGCCGAACGCCGGCAGCAGCTCCTGCGTGACCACCGCCGACACCTGCCGGGCCGTGACCGCCTCCGTCAGCGCGATCGCCAGCGCCACCGGCCGGTACAGCGCCGACGCCCGGTCCGCCGGAGAATCCAGGCCCGTCGGCGAAACCCGCGCCCTCGGCGACCCCTGGACCCCCGGTGCGCCCGGTGCGCCCGGTGCGCCCAGTGCGCCCGGTGCGCCCGGGCCCGTCACCGAGCCCGCGCCCGCCCCAGGCCGGCCCGCGGCATCGGGCCCGTACGCCGGCCGGTCGCCCGCACCGATCAGCACCGTCACCCCGTCCGGACCGGGATACAGCTCCACCGCCACCCACTCCGCGTGCGGCGGGCGGCCCCGCCGCACCGGGAAGACCACCGGGTCCCCCGCGATGAACACCGCGCGCAAGTGGTCCTCGTACGCCGGCTGCCCCAGCCACGGCAGCGCCTCCCACAGCACCCGGCCCCGCAGGTCCGGCCCGCCCAGGCCCAGCCGGGCCGCCGCCCCGTTCACGTAGCGGATCCTGCCCGCGCGGTCCACCGACAGCACCGCCTGCGGCAGCCGCTCCACCGCCTCGCGCGCCCCCTGCGCCCGCCCCGCCGGAGCCACCGGCACCGGATCGCCGCTCCACACCACCGGGTCCCCGGCCGCGACCAGCGCCCCCAGCTCCCCGGCCAGCCCCTCCGCGGCCGCCCGCAGCCGCCCCCGGTCCGCGGCACCCACCGCGGTCCCCGGCGTCGCGGGCCGCATCACCCACAGCACCCCGAACCGCTCCGGCCCGGCGGACACCGGCTCGTACAGCGACCCGAACGGGAACGGCAGCCCCGCCATCAGCTGCGGGAACCGCCGCATCGCCGACTCCGCGTCCGGCAGGTGCACCGACTGCCCGCTGCGGTACGCCTCCGCGACCGGGTACGGGCGGTTCACGTGCATCCGCCACCACGGGCGGAACAGCCGCGCCGGCAGACCGGTCACCACCGCCATCAGCAGCAGCCCCTCCGTGCCCGAGCGCAGGTAGACCCCGCCCGCGAACCCGCCCAGGGCCTGCACCGCATCCACCGTCGCCCGTACGAGCACCCGGGCCGTGGCATCGCCGGCAGGGCCGCGCTCCGGTCTCGCCGTCACACAGTCAGCATGCCCCCGCCCCACCCGGCGCTGCATCCCAGCGCCGGGCCTTGTCCCGGTAGCCCGCCACCACCGCGACCGCAGCCAGCAGCAGCACCCCGGCCACCACGCGCAGCGCGAAGTCCATCGCACCGGTGAACGCGGCCACCTGCCCCGGATCGTGCGGATCCCCGTGGAACCGCGAGGCCAGCACCGTTCCGACCACCGCCACGCCCAGCGCGGCCCCGATCTCGCGGGCCGCCGTGTTCAGCCCCGAGCCGAGCCCGGCCTGGTGTGCGGGGAGCTCCGCCACCACGGTCATCGTCAAGGACGGCGCGCACAGGCCCGTTCCGACGGACAGCAGCAGCAGGTGGCAGGCGTACACCGGGTACAGGGTCCCCGCGTCGGCCGTCGACACCAGCAGCAGCCCGGCGCCGAGCAGCCCCAGCCCGGCCCCCACCGGCAGCCGAGGCCCGAACCGGTCCTGCAGGCGGGCACCCAGCCGCGGCACCAGCGCCATGCCCACCGTCAGCGGGACGATCGCCAGGCCGGTGCCTGCGGGGGAGAAGTCCCTGCCTGTCCCGGCGGGTCGTCGGCAGCGTCGGCTCCTTCCCCGCCTCCCAGTTCGTCCTGCGCGACAGCGACCTCGTCGGCCTCGTCCACACCCAGGCCGCGTCACTCGCCGCCGCGCTCGGACTGGAGACCTTCGAGCTCCCGTTCGACCTGCCCACGCTGCCCTTCGGCATGGCCTGGCACCCGCGCCACGACGCCGACCCGGCCCACGCCTGGCTGCGCGCCTGCGTCCGCGAACTCCTCCCGGAGCGGCGGGCCACCGCGGATCACGAGGAACCCGTACGCCCGGGGAGCCCGTATGCCCCGGGCCGCCCGGTCCCGCCGAACACCCCGGACGCCGTACGCGCTGACCCGAACGCCTCCCCGTCCGGGGGACGCACCCGCGCCCGCGCGGACCCCGGCCGTGCCCCGGGGCACCTTACGCAGGCGTCCACCCGGCCACGGAAGGCAGAGCATGCGGTTCCAGTACGACACCATCGGCGAACGCTTCGTGGAGTCGATGAGCACGGCCGCCTTCTCGGCCGCCGACACCCACACCCTGCTCGGGGCGCTGGAAGCCCTCGGCGGGGTACGCGGACTCGACACCCTCGACCTGGCCTGCGGACACGGCCACAACACCCGGCTGCTCGCCCGCGGCGGAGCCCGGCGCGCCGTCGGCGTGGACATCTCCGAGAAGATGATCCGCCTGGCCCGCGCCGAAGCCGGCGGCGAGCACCACGGCCGCATCCAGTACGTGGTCGCCGACGCGGCCGAACTGCCCCGCATGGCCCCGTTCGACCTGGCCACCGCCGTCTACCTGTTCAACTACGCGCCCGACCGGACCGCCCTGCACGCCATGTTCCGCTCCGTCCGCGCCAACCTGCGCGACGGCGGCCGCCTGCTGGCCATCGTCCCCAACCCCGGCGCCTTCCCGCACGTCGACTGGTCGCCGTACGGCGTCCGGATCGTCGACCGCGTCCCGGAAGGCGACGTACCGCTGCTCAAGGCGCAGTTCCTCACCGAGCCCTCGGTCGACTTCGAGTTCCGCGAATGGGCGCACGCCGACTTCGCCGAGGCCGCCGTGGAGGCGGGCTTCAGCACCATCGGCTGGCAGCCCAGCCGCACCCCGCCCGCCGACGAGGCACGCGACGAGGCCTACTGGACCGCCTACCGGGCCTGTCCCGTCAGCTCGCTCATGACGTGCACGGCCTGACCCGCCCCGGTCCCGCGGCCGCCGTCACTCCTCGGCCGCCGCGGACCGGATCAGCTCCACGATCCGCTCCCGTGCCGCCCGCCCCTCCGGGACCGGCAGCAGCGGGTACACGTGCGGCAGCCCCGGCTCCTCGTGGAACTCCACCTGCGCACCGGCACCCCGGGCCCGCCGCAGCAGCTCGTGGCTGTCCGTGCTCAGCACGTCCCGGGTGCCGGTGAACACCGTCATCGGCGCGAGACCCCGGAACGAGCCGTGCAGCGGGCTCACCCGCGGGTCGTCCGGCGCCAGCGTCCCCGCGTACAGCCGGCCCGCCTCCAGCAGCCCCGGCCGCGCCAGCACCGGGTCGGCCGCCTCCAGCGCCGCCTGGTCGGGATGGCTCATGGTCAGGTCCACCCACGGGGAGATCAGCACGATCCGGGACGGCTGGGCACCCGTACGGTCGCGCAGCCGCTGCGCGGCGGCCAGCGCCAGTCCGGCCCCCGCCGAATCCCCTATGAGCACCGTCCCGCCCGCCCCGCCGCCCTCGATCAGGCCGCTCAGCAGGTCCGCAGCCACCGGAACCGTCCGGTCCGCGGTGCCCCGCGGCGCCAGGATGTACGCCGGCACCACCACGCGGGCCTGGGCCTGCGTCACCAGCGTCCGGATCATCGCCCAGTGCGGCCGGACCAGCTCGTGGATGTACCCGCCGCCGTGTACGTACAGCACCTGCGCCGCCGGTTCGGCCCCCCGCGGGCACACGTCGTACACCGGCCACGCCCCGACGAAGGTGCGCGAGATGTCCGCGACCCGGCCCAGCGACCGCGGCGGCAGGTGCGACGCCGGCCGGCGCGCCGACTCCGCCACCCTGGCACGCACCGCCTCGGCACTCGCGAACCGTCTTCGCCGCCCCGCCGCCATCAGCGCGACCGACAGCGCTCTGCTGCGCAGACTCGGCACGCCCCACACCTCCCCATTCCCTGCCCCGACCACGGCCTCTTGCGCAGGCCACGGCCCTTCACGTGAGGAGCATAGGCGTGAAGCTGGGCTGTCGACCCGCTTAAGAAATCCTCGATGGACTGATCACCACCGCTCTCGGCAGATTGGTCACTGTCGATACGCCGCACCCGTCACTTCGGTCGCGGCGCCCCCTGCACATGCCTGGAGCCACCCCATGAAGGCACTCGTCAAGCACAAAGCCGAACCCGGGCTGTGGCTCATGGACGTCCCCGAGCCGGAGTACGGCGCCGGCGATGTGCTGATCAAGGTGCTCCGCACCGGCATCTGCGGCACCGACCTGCACATCCGCTCCTGGGACGGCTGGGCGCAGGGCGCCGTCAAGACCCCGCTCGTGCTGGGTCACGAGTTCGTCGGCGAGGTGGCCGCTGTCGGCGCCGACGTCCGCGACATCGAGATCGGCGCCCTGGTCAGCGGCGAGGGCCACCTCGTCTGCGGCAAGTGCCGCAACTGCCTGGCCGGCCGCCGCCACCTGTGCCGCAGCACCGTCGGCCTCGGTGTCGGGCGCGACGGCGCCTTCGCCGAGTACGTCGTGCTGCCCGCGCAGAACGTGTGGGTGCACCGCACCGCCGTCGACCTGGACGTCGCGGCGATCTTCGACCCGTTCGGCAACGCGGTCCACACCGCGCTGTCGTTCCCGCTGGTCGGCGAGGACGTGCTGATCACCGGCGCCGGCCCGATCGGCATCATGGCCGCGGCCGTCGCCAAGCACGCCGGTGCGCGCAACGTCGTCATCACCGACGTCAGCCCCGAGCGCCTCGAGATCGCCCGCAAGGCGGGCGCCACGCTGGCCCTGGACGTGTCGCAGAAGACGATCGCCGACGCGCAGGCGCAGCTGGGGCTGCGCGAGGGCTTCGACATCGGCCTGGAGATGTCCGGCCGCGCCGAGGCGATGCGCGACATGATCGACAACATGACGCACGGCGGCAAGATCGCCATGCTCGGCCTGCCCGCCCAGGAGTTCCCGGTGGACTGGGCGAAGATCGTCACCTCGATGATCACGATCAAGGGCATCTACGGCCGCGAGATGTTCGAGACCTGGTACGCGATGACGGTGCTGCTGGAGGGCGGGCTCGACCTCAGCCCCGTCATCACCGGCCGCTACTCGCACCGCGACTTCGAGGCCGCCTTCGACGAGGCGGCGACGGCCCGCAGCGGCAAGATCATCCTGGACTGGACGGCCTGACCGGGGCCGGCCCGGTCCGATACGGGCCGACTGGCCGATAGTCCGGTACGGGCCGACCGGTCCGGTACGCCGACTGGTCCGGTACGGGCCGACTGGTCCGGTACGCCGACTGGTCCGGTACGGGCCGACTCCGGTCCGGCATCGGCCGTCCGGCCCGATGTGGACCATCCGGTCCGCCACAGACCATCTCCCTCGGCCGGGCCTCGCAAACCCTCCCCCCTCCGCGGGGCCCGGCCCCCTTCTCTTCCCTTTCCCTCCCTCCCTCGATCTCCCTCCGCCGCACGAGGAGAAAGCGAGCACCGCACCATGTTCGAGACCGTCCGCGAAGACCTTCGCGCCACCCTCGACGAGATCCGCTCCGCGGGCCTGCACAAGCCCGAGCGCGTCATCGGCACCCCGCAGAGCGCCGCCGTCGCCGTCACCGCCGGCGGCACCCCCGGTGAGGTCCTCAACTTCTGCGCCAACAACTACCTCGGCCTCGCCGACCACCCGGAGGTCGTCGCCGCCGCCAAGGACGCCCTCGACCGCTGGGGCTACGGCATGGCGTCCGTCCGCTTCATCTGCGGAACCCAGGAGGTGCACAAGGAGCTCGAGGCGCGCCTGTCCGCGTTCCTCGGCCAGGAGGACACGATCCTCTACTCCTCCTGCTTCGACGCCAACGGCGGCGTCTTCGAGACCCTCCTCGGCGCCGAGGACGCGGTCATCTCCGACGCCCTCAACCACGCCTCCATCATCGACGGCATCCGCCTCTCCAAGGCCCGCCGCTTCCGCTACGCCAACCGCGACATGGCCGAGCTGGAGGCCCGCCTGAAGGAGGCCACCGAGGGCGGCGCCCGCCGCAAGCTGATCGTCACCGACGGCGTCTTCTCCATGGACGGCTACGTCGCCCCCCTCACGCAGATCTGCGACCTCGCCGACCGCTACGACGCCATGGTCATGGTCGACGACTCCCACGCCGTCGGCTTCGTCGGCCCCGGCGGCCGCGGCACCCCCGAGCTGCACGGCGTCATGGACCGCGTCGACATCATCACCGGCACCCTCGGCAAGGCCCTCGGCGGCGCCTCCGGCGGCTACGTCGCCGCCCGCACCGAGATCGTCGAGCTGCTGCGCCAGCGCTCGCGCCCGTACCTCTTCTCGAACTCCCTCGCCCCGGTCATCGCCGCCGCCTCCCTGAAGGTCCTCGACCTGCTGGAGTCCGCCGGCGACCTGCGCGAGCGCCTCGCGGACAACACGAAGCTCTTCCGCACCAAGATGACCGAGGCCGGCTTCGAGATCCTGCCCGGCGACCACGCCATCGCGCCCGTCATGATCGGTGACGCGGCCGAGGCGGCCCGCATGGCGGAGCTCCTGCTGGAGCGCGGCGTGTACGTGATCGGGTTCTCGTACCCCGTCGTCCCCATGGGCCAGGCGCGCATCCGCGTGCAGCTCTCCGCTGCCCACTCGACCGCGGACGTCGAACGCGCCGTCGCCGCGTTCATCGACGCCCGCGCGGCTCTCGGTGCTGCTCAGGGCTGACATCATGGAGGGGTGATCGACCCCCGCCGGCTGCGCATCCTGCGGGCCGTGGCGGACCACCGTACGGTGACCGCCGCGGCCGCCGCCCTGTACCTCACCCCCTCCGCCGTCTCCCAGCAGCTCGCGGCCCTGGAGCAGGAGACGGGGCACGCGCTGCTGACCCGCAGCGGCCGGGGCGTACGGCTGACCGCGGCCGGCGAGATCCTGCTCGGGCACGCCCACGAGGTCCTGGCCCAGCTGGAACGCGCCGAAGCCGAACTCGCCGCCTACGCGGGAGGCTCCGCCGGCGAGGTCACGGTCGCCGCCTTCGCCACGGGCATCGCCGAGGTCCTCGCCCCGGCCATCACCCGCCTCGCCCACGAGCACCCCGGCATCCGGCTCCGCGTGCGGGACGCGGAGGGCGACGAGAGCCTGCCGCTGCTGCTCGACGGCGAAGCCGACCTCGCCCTCGCCGTCGAGTACCGCGGCGCCCCCGGCGCCGACGACGGCCGCCTGTCCGTCATCCCGCTGTACGCCGAGCCCTTCGACGCGGTGCTCCCGTCGGGGCACGCGCTGGCCGACCTGCCCGAGGTGGCCCTGGCCGATCTGTCGGACGCGGACTGGGTGGGCCAGTACCCCGGGAACCCGTGCCACGACGTGACGCTGACCGCCTGCGAGCTGGCGGGCTTCCAGCCGCGCTTCGTGCACTCCTCCGACGACTTCCGGGCCGTCACGGCCCTGGTCGGCGCGGGCGCCGGGGTGGCCCTGGTCCCACGCTCGGCCCTGCGCGGCATGGACCTCAAGGAGGTCCAGGTCCGCCCGGTCTCGGGCCCGGCGGCAACCCGCCGCGTCTTCGCCGCGACCCGACGCGGCGCGGAGACCCACCCCCTGATCGCGCCGGTCCTGGCGGCGCTGCAACGGGAGGCGGGGAGACTGCCGGCGCACTGAGGTGTCCTCCTGCGCACTGAGGGGGTCCTGGGGGCGGGGGAGGCCCTGCGGGCGGGGGAGGCTCTGCGGGCGGGGGAGGTTTCCGGACGGTGGCCGACTAGTCGGGCGAGCCCGGTACGGGCGGGGTCACGGTGGGGCGGGGTCGGGGAGTGTCCGGGGGCGTCCCGGCCGCCCATTGTCCTTTCGGTTCGCGCCGGCTCGTCAAGGGCGCTCCTGCGTCGCGTCGCTTCGCGATCGCCTTCGGCGACCCTTGACAAGCCGACACGAACCGAAATGCCAAAGAGCTGCCGGGAAGCCCCCGAAGGATGGCCAGGGGGAATGATTCAGCAATAGCCCTCGTCAGAGAGGGCGGATCCGGGTCCCGATGTGCAGAATCCCTCCTCCCGGCGCCGCCACCCCTGCCCGGCACCGGGCATCCGGGCAGCCGAGCCCCCAGGACCCGAAAGATGGCCCTCTCCGCAGCCGAGCGGCCCCAACCTGCACCAGACATCAGCGAAACGGCTGCCAGGAGCGGGGAGCGCCCCAAATCGCTACGCGCTCCTCTCTCCTCGGCGTCCGGCGGCCGTCTTGGGCTGGTAGCGCACCAGATCGCTACGTAGTACCGCATTCCTTAGCGTCCGGCGGCCGTCTGTGGCTGGTAGACGCGACAGATCGCTACGTGGCGCGTCTCGGCGTCCGACGACCGTCTGTGGCTCGTAGACGCGGCAGTTCGACGTGTTGCTGGCGCCAGCTCACCGAACTCGGTGCCGACCTGGGCGGGTCATGGGCGGAGGAGGGCGTGATACTCAACCGGTGAACTCGATCTACCGCAGCACGACCGGCAGGGAACTCGTCCGGCGTTGGTGCTTCGAGCAGCTCGACGCGTGGCTGGTACCGCACGAACGGACGACGGTGCACGCCAACGGCGCGCAGACGCACGTGGTCCGCGCCGGAGATGGTGCCACGACAGTCGTGTTCGTGCCGGGCACGAACTTCAACGCCGCCGTCTCCCTACCGCTCGCCACGTCCCTGGTGGCGGGCGGTCACCGGGTGCTGCTGGTCGACGTCCCGGGCCAGCCGGGGCTCAGCTCCGGCGAACCGGCTCCCTCCGGTGGGCGGTTGTCCTGGTACGGGGAGTGGCTGAGCGAGGTGATCGAGAAGACGACGTCCGAACCGGTAGTGGTGATGGGCCATTCCTTCGGTGCCGCTGTAGCCCTGTCCGCCGACTCACCCAGGATCAGCCGACTGGTCCTCGTCTCGCCTGGTGGCCTGACCGGGCTCAGGCTGACGCCCGCGGTGCTGGCCGCGTCGGCAGCCTGGTTCCTCCGACCCGCACCGACGAACAGCGCTCGCCTTTTGCGCGCCATGCTCGCCCCGGGCCATCAGCCGCGCGAGGACTTGGTGACCTGGATGACGCTGGTCGCCCGGCACTCGCGCTCCAGCGGAGCGCCCGGCACCGCGGTCCTGCCTGCACGGCCGGTCCCTCGTGTGGTCGTCACAGGCGAGCACGACGTCTTCCTTCCGCCCAGGCGCCTTCTCACGGCAGTGCGCGGCAAGCTGGGCGCCGAACTGGGTGTGATATCCGACGCCGGACACCTGGTCGTCGAGGAACGTCCCCACTACCTGGCTACCTTGCTGGACACCCCCACACCTACGTGAGGTCCCTCGACCGACGCCCGCACACCCGGCACACGGGCTCCTTCCACGGCCGTCGGCCGCCGATGACCGTCCGTATGTAGCGATCTGTTGCGTCTACCAGCCACAGACGGCCGTCTGACGCCGAGACGTGCGGGACCACGTAGCGATCTGCTGCGCTACCAGCCGCAGACGGCCGTCGGACGCTGAGAAAAGAGGAGGGCGTAGCGATCTGGGGCGTTTCCCCACTCCTGGCAGCAATTTTCTCGATGTCTGGTGCAGGTTGGAGCCCCTCGGCTCCGGACATGCGTCTCTTGGGAGCTTTGGGGCTCGGCTTCCCGGATGCCCGGCATCCGGCAGGGGTGGTCGTGCCGGGAGGGAAGGATTCTGCACATCGGGACCCGGAGCGCCCTCTCTGACGGGAGTGGAGGCTGGACTTGACCCCTGGCCATCCTTCGGGGGCTTCCCGGCAGCTCTTTGGCATTTCGGTTCGTGGCGGCTTGTCAAGGGTCGCCGAAGGCGATCGCGAAGCGACGCGACGCAGGAGCGCCCTTGACGAGCCGGCGCGAACCGAAAGGACAATGGGCGGCCGGGACGCCCCCGGACACTCCCCGACCCCGCCCCTCGGCTCCCGCCCAACCCCAACCCCAACCCCAACCCCCGCCCCCAGCCCCCAACCCCCTAAACCCGAACCACCCCCACCCCCGCCGCCTCGAACTCCGCTGCCAGGGCCGGGGTCAGGCCCGTGTCCGTGACCAGGGTGTGGACCGATTCGGTCGGGCAGATGCGGGCGAAGGCGCGGGCGCCGAGTTTGGTGGAGTCGGCCGCGATGACCACGCGGCGCGCGCGGTCGCACAGGAGGCGGTTCATCGCGGCCTCGTCCTCGTGCCGGGTGGCGGCGCCGTCGGCCGGGTCGAAGGCGTCGACGCCGACGATCGCGGTGTCCACGGTGAGCTGCCCCAGCACCTGCTGGGCCAGCGGGCCGGTCAGCTCGTACGACTGCGCGCGCGCCACCCCGCCCGTCAGTACGATCTTGAACTGCGGTCTGATGACCAGCTCTCCCGCGATGTTGAGGGCGTTGGTCACCACCGTCAGCGCCGGCGAGCCCGTCGCCAGGTCCGGGCGGCCGGCCAGGGCCCGGGCCACCTCCGTGGTCGTGGTGCCGCCGGTCAGGCCGATCACCTCGCCCGGCGTTACCAGGGCCGCCACCGCCTCGCTGATGCGGTGTTTCTCGGCGGCCCGCCGCGACGTGCGGTAGCGCAGCGGGAGTTCGTACGACACCCCGTGCACGACCGCCCCGCCCCGGGTGCGGACCAGCAGCTGCTGCTCCGCCAGCTGGTCGAGGTCGCGGCGGATGGTGGCGGCGGACACGCCGAGGGCCTCCGCCGCCGGTTCGACCTCCAGCTCACCCCGCTCCACCAGCAGATCGAGCAGTGTCTGCCAGCGCTCCTTGCGGGTCATGGCGCCCACGGCGTTCTCCCCCTCACTCGGATGCCCATCCCCTTGTCGCTCTCTTCTTCTTTCTCTTCCCGCCGTCGTCCCCCGACACTAGCCCAGACGCTCCGCCCCGAAATGCTTGAAGTTGCGCGAAAGCACCCGCTAACTTGCAGAAAAGCGCACCAGTCTGGCTAGGGAGCCGCCATGAGCCACGTCGCGTACGAGTTGGGCACACAGCCGGAGTGCTGGGAGCGGGCCGTCGAACTGGCCCCGGCGCGGCGGGCGGTGCTGCCGCGGCCGGGGGAGCGTACCGCGATCGTCGGATGCGGGACCTCGTACTACATGGCCCAGGCGGCCGCGGCCCTCCGCGAGGAGGCCGGGCAGGGCGAGACGGACGCGTTCCCCGCCTCCGAGTTCCCCCTGCACCGCCGCTACGACCGCGTCGTCGCCCTGACCCGCTCCGGCACGACCACCGAGGTGCTGGACCTGCTGGCCGGGCTGCGGGACGCGGGCGTGCCGACGACCGCGGTCGTCGGGGATCCGGCGACCCCGGTGATGTCGCTGGCCGACGAGCTCGTCGTCCTCGACTTCGCCGACGAGCAGTCCGTCGTGCAGACCCGCTTCGCCACCACCGCCCTGACCCTGCTGCGCGCCCACGTCGGACAACAGCCCGCCATCACCGCGGCCCTCACCGCCGCCGTCGCCGACGCCCGGGCGGCCCTGGCGCAGCCGCTGCCCGAACAGGCCGTCAGCAGCGGCCAGTTCACGTTCCTTGGCCGCGGCTGGAGCGTGGGGCTCGCGCACGAGGCGGCGCTGAAGATGCGCGAGGCCTCGCTGTCCTGGGCCGAGTCGTACCCGGCGATGGAGTACCGGCACGGGCCGATCAGCATCACCGGGCCGGGCACCGTCACCTGGTGCCTCGGGGAGGCCCCCGAAGGTCTCGCCGAGCAGGTGCACGCCGCCGGCGGGCAGTGGGTGGCCGGCCGGCTCGACCCGCTCGCCGAGCTGGTACGGGTACACCGTCTGGCCCTCGCCGTCGCCGCCCACCAGGAGCTGGACCCGGACCGGCCGCGGAACCTGACCCGTTCGGTGATCCTCGCCGCCGGCGAGGAGGCGGTCCGATGACGCTCGCATCCGCCGGTGCGCTCGTACGGGAGGCGGCCGCCGAAGGCCGGGCCGTCGCCGCCTTCAACATCATCACCCTGGAGCACGCCGAGGCCGTCGTCGCGGGCGCGGAGCAGACCGGTCTGCCGGTCATCCTGCAACTCAGCGAGAACGCGGTGAAGTTCCGTGACGGCGCGCTGCTGCCCATCTCGCGTGCCGCCGCCGCCTGCGCGGAGGCCGCTGCCGTTCCGGTCGGCCTCCACCTGGACCACGTCAAGAGCCCCGAGCTGCTCCGGCAGGCCGTGGACGCCGGGTTCGGCTCGGTGATGTACGACGCCGCGCAGCTCCCGTACGCGGAGAACCTGGAGGCCACGCGCTCGGCGGCCGACTGGGCGCATGCCAACGGCCTTTGGATCGAAGCGGAGTTGGGTGAGGTGGGCGGCAAGAACGGCGCCGCGCCCCTGGACCCGCACGCGCCGGGCGCCCGTACGGATCCGGACGAGGCGCGCCGCTTCGTCACCGACTCCGGGGTCGATGCGCTGGCCGTCGCGATCGGCAGCAGCCACGCCATGACCAGCCGCACGGCGTCCCTGGACCACGCGCTGCTGGCCCGGTTGGCCAAGACGGTGGAGGTTCCGCTGGTGCTGCACGGCTCCTCGGGGCTGCCGGACGCGGAGCTCGCTGCGGCGGTGGCCGGCGGCATCCGCAAGGTCAACATCGGGACGGCGCTGAACCTGGCCATGACCGAGGCCATCCGCGCGCACCTCACCCCGGCGGACCCGCGCCCGTACCTGAAGGCGGCCCGTACGGCGATGGCGGCGACGGCCGCGGCGATGATCGGAGCCCTGACGCGCTGAAGCCGTGACCCGGAGCGCGGGGGAGGCCGTCCGCCCCGCCCCGCCCCGGTCCGTCAGGCGTCCGGTGATGCAGCACCCTTCCGGATTGTTGGAACACGTTCTACTGTGCCCTGCGCCAGTCGCGTACCACGATCCACGATCCACGATCCGCCGCGAGATCCCGGAGGGGCCGTGCACCTCGAATACACGTCTGAGCAGCGGCAGTTGCGCGCCGAGCTGCGTGCCTACTTCGCCGAGCTGGTACCGCAGGACGTCTACGCCCGCTACGAGGACCCGGCCGCCCAGAAGCGCTTCTACCGGGAGACCATCCGCCGGCTCGGGACCGACGGCTGGCTCGGGGTCGGCTGGCCCGAGGAGTACGGCGGGCGCGGCATGTCGGCGATGGACCAGTTCATCTTCTTCGACGAGGCCGCGCAGGCCGTCGTACCGCTGCCGCTGATGGCGCTGAACACCGTCGGGCCCACGCTCATGCAGTTCGGCACCGACGAGCAGAAGGCGTACTTCCTGCCCCGGATCCTCTCCGGCGAGATCGACTTCGCCATCGGCTACAGCGAGCCCGATGCCGGCACCGACCTCGCCGCGCTCAAGTGCAAGGCCGTCCGCGAGGGCGACGAGGAGACCGGCACGTACGTCGTCAACGGGCAGAAGATCTGGACCACCAACGGCGACACCGCCGACTGGGTGTGGCTCGCCGTCCGTACCGACCCCGAGGCGCCCGCGCACAAGGGCATCACCATGCTCCTGGTGCCGACCTCCGACCCCGGCTACTCGTGCACCCTCATCAACACCCTGGCCTCCCACGACACCACGGCCAGCTACTACGAGAACATCCGCGTCCCCGCGAGCCGCCGCGTCGGGCAGGAGAACAAGGGCTGGCGGCTGATCACCAACCAGCTCAACCACGAGCGCGTCACCCTCGCCGCCCACGGCACCATGGCCATCCGGGCGCTGCACGACGTCCGGCGCTGGGCGGCCGGGACCAAGCTCGCCGACGGCCGCCGCGTGATCGACCTGTCGTGGGTCCGCGGCCGCCTCGCCCGCACCCACGCCCGGCTCGACGCGATGAAGCTGCTCAACTGGCAGATGGTGGGGGCCGTCGAGGACGGCACCCTCACCCCGCAGGACGCCTCCGCCGTGAAGGTGTACGGCTCGGAGGCGCGGCGCGACGCGTACGCCTGGCTGATGGAGGTCGTCGCGGCCGCGGGCCCCCTGAAGGACGGCTCCGCCGGCGCGGTCCTCCACGGCGAGCTCGAACGCGGTTACCGCAGCGCCGTCATCTTCACCTTCGGCGGCGGCAACAACGAGATCCAGCGCGAGATCATCTCGTGGATCGGCCTCGGAATGCCCCGAGTCCGCCGCTGATTGTGCGGTCGTTCGCGCTGGCATCTCGCGGGTCGTTGTGTCATGCGGTTGTGGAGGGCTCCAGTCGGCAGCGGACGTCGACGATGCCTTCCACGGAGTGGGTGAGGCGTTCGGCCACGGGGATCAGGTTGCTGTCCCTGACCTGTCCGGTGAGTGTGGCGATTCCTTGGGACACCGTGACCTTGACGGCTTCGTGGGAGAGCGGGAACAGGCGCTCGACCACGCTCTGGCGGATCTCGGCGGTCAGGTCCTCGTCCGTGCGGAGGAAGACCTTCAGGAGGTCGGCGCGGCTGACGATGCCCTTGAGGGTGCCGTCGGCGTCGACGACCGGGAGGCGCTTGATGCGGCGGTCGGCCATCAGCCGGGCGGCCCGGGGGAGGGTGGCGTCGGGGCGGATCGTGACCGCGGGGGTGGTCATGAGGTCCTCGGCGCGGGTGGAGCCGGCCTTGGCGGTGTCGCCGAGGCGGCGCATCTGCTCGATCAGGCCGGGACGGTGCTCGTGGAACTCCTCCTTGGGCATGAGGTCGGCTTCCGAGACCACGCCCACCACGCGGCCTTCGCCTTCGATGACGGGGAGGGCGGTCACCTTCCACCGCTCCATCGCGGCGGCGATGTCCTTGAACCCGGTGGTGGGGGTGACGGCGATGACCTTGGTGGTCATGACGTCGGCGACGGTGTACGGGGTGGAGGTCATGGCAGGGTCCTCAGCGTGCGTGGGCGAGCGGGGTTCCGCTGCCGTGAGGGGCGGACAGGTCGAGGAGCCGGGTGCGGGCGGAGTCGAGCCGGTCGGCGATGACCGCGGCCACGGCGGTGGAGACGGACCGGCCGACAGCCGAGTCCTCCGCAATCGATGATCCGGAACTTCTCGGCCCGCTGGCGCTCCTTGGAGATGCGGGGGCCTATCCCTTCCCCCTCACAGTGCGCCGGGGCCCGTCCCGGCCGGGAGGGCCGCGCGGTGCATACCGCAGGGACCGAACGGCCCAGCTCAGCGGACCAGTACGGCCTCAACTTGCTGCCCGTGACCGTCCGCACGCCGCCGAGGGAGGTCAAGAGGGCCGGACGGGCTGACGCGGGCGACGGGGCTGACTGGGAGATGGCAGCAGCCCTCCTCCCTTTCCGGACGGATGCCTGCCTTCACCGTTCCACCGGAGCTGCCCGGTGAGAGGGAGCCGACCGGTCCCCGGTAGGGGCCGACCGGCCCAAGCGCGGCGGACGGGGGCGGGCGCAGCCTGACGTTGCCCCTCCCGCACCGCTCCAAGAGAGAAGGCCGGACGATGAAGGCACTCGTCTTCCACGGGCCCGGACAGACCGGCTGGCAGGACGTGCCGGACCCCTCGATCAAGGACGCCGCCGACGCGATCGTACGAGTCGACGCCGTCACCATCTGCGGCACCGACCTGCACATCATCAAGGGCGACGTCCCCGAGGTGGAGCCTGGCCGGATCCTCGGCCACGAGGCCGTCGGCACAGTCGTCGAGACGGGCGGTGACGTCCGCACCGTCCGCCCCGGTGACCGCGTCCTGATCTCCTGCATCTCGGCCTGCGGCCGCTGCCGCTACTGCCGCGAGGCGCACTACGGCCAGTGCCGCGGAGGCGGCGGCTGGGTCCTGGGCCACCTCATCGACGGCACCCAGGCCGAGTACGTCCGCGTCCCCTTCGCGGACCTCTCCGTGCACCCGCTGACCAGCGCGCTCGCGAGCCACGAGGCGGTCCTGCTCGCGGACATCTTCCCGACCTCGTACGAGGTGGGTGTCCTCAACGGCAACGTCCGCCCGGGCGACACGGTGGTCGTGGTCGGCGCCGGCCCCATCGGTCTGGCCGCCATCGCCACGGCAGGGCTCTACAGCCCCGGTCGGATCATCGCAGTCGACCTCGCCGCTTCCCGGCTGGAAGCTGCCCGCGGCCTTGGTGCCGACGCCACCGTAGAGGCCCAGGAGGAGCCCGAGCGGCTGGTCGAGGACCTGACCGACGGGCTCGGCGCCGATGTGGTGATCGAGGCCGTCGGCGTGCCAGAGGCGTTCGAGATGTGCACCCGCATGGTCCGCCCCGGTGGCCGGGTCGCGAACATCGGTGTCCACGGCAAGCCTGCCGTCCTCCACCTCGAAGACCTGTGGATCAAGGACGTCACCATCACCACCGGCCTTGTCGACACCCACTCGACCCCCATGCTGCTGCGGATGATGGCCGCCGGACGGCTCCCCGGTGCCGCGATGGTCACCCACCGCTTCGAGCTCGACCAGATGGAAGAGGCGTACGACGTCTTCTCCCGCGCTGGTGACACCGGTGCCCTGAAGGTCGTGCTCGGCGGACCGCAGCACGACACGGTCGCCGTGCCAACTGCATTGCCCACCTCGAGGAGCACGCGGCGGCACCGGCCGTCGGCACCCTCGTCCGGGTCGCCGACGCCCTCGGCGCCACCGTGGACGACCTGACCGGCGCCGGCGCCGACCGTTCAAGTACCCGGTCGCGGATACCCGGTTCCCCTGCTGCCCTTGGCTGGCTGTCGGTCCGTCACGCGGTGGCGGGACGGACCGCTTCGAGGTCGTCGATGGTTCCGGACATGATGGTGCGCACGTGCTGCGTCAGGTGCTCCATGGGCCAGTTCCACCAGGCCACGGCCAGCAGGCGGGCAATGTCCGGTTCTGGGTAGCGGGTGCGGATGAGGCGGGCCGGGTTGCCGGCGACGATGCCGTAGTCCGGGACGTCTTCGGCGACGACGGCGCCGGCGGCGACGATCGCGCCGTGGCCGATGCGGACGCCCGGCATGACCGTGGCCCCGTGGCCGAACCAGACGTCGTGGCCGACGACGGTGTCTCCGCGGCCGGGCAGGCCGGTGATCAGGTCGAAGTGATCGGCCCAGGACCCGCCCATGATCGGGAACGGGAAGGTGGAGGGGCCGTCCATGCGGTGGTTGGCGCCGTTCATGATGAACCGGACGCCGGTGCCCAGTGCGCAGAACCTGCCGATGATCAGTTTCTCCGGCCCGTAGTGATAGAGCACGTTCCGGGTCTCGAAGGCGGTCGCATCGTCGGGGTCGTCGTAGTACGAGTAGTCGCCGACCTCGATCAACGGCGATTTGACGAGGGGCTTGAGGAGCACCACACGCGGCTGTTCGGGCATGGGATGCAGCGCGGACGGATCGGGGACGTCGGGAATCACGCCGGACCACTCCAGATGACGTACGGACCACAACGGACAGCCCGTCCATGATCCCAGGTTCGTGTGTTCGACCGCGATGGCGATGCGGGTTGCCCATCGCCACAGGCCCTACACGGCGCCCTTCAGATCGGCTTGGTCTCGGCGCAGGTGAGTCTGCTGTCCACATCCACGACCCCGTCCACGCTCTGGCAGAGCCGCACGACGACAGGGAGCAGTTCGGGCCGCGGCACGGTGCCGCTGAGCGTCACCAAGCCGTCCTTGACGTCGACGGTGATCGCCGAGGGAGCGATGCGGAGTGTGTGGGTGAGCACGTCCTCGAGGATCTCCTCCTGGATGGCGCGGTCGGAACGGAGGAACAGCTGGATGAGGTCGCTGCGGCTGAGTACGCCGATCACGCGGCCGCCGGCATCGATGACGGGCAGTCGTTTCACCTGGTGCCGCTTCATGATCCGGGCGGCGCGGACGACGCTCCATTCGGGGCGTGCGGTGACGGCGGGGCTTGTCATCAGCTGCCCGGCGGTCGCCACGCCATCGGCGGATCGCCGGTGCAGGAGGTCGGCTTCCGAAACGACGCCGACCGGGCGCCCGGTGTCGTCCACCACGGGCACGGCGGTGATGTCGAACTCCTTGAGGAGCCGGGCGATCTCCTTGAACGACGTGCCGCGCTGGACTGTGACGGCGGTGGGCGTCATCAGATCCGCGACGCTGCGGTGCCCCATGACGGGTTTCCCTTCAAGCAGGCACGGAGACGGTGAAGTCTGCCTTCACATCCACGACGCCCGGCACGGTGCGCGCGCCGCGCACGACCACGTCCTCCGGCGCGGGCTCCGGCAGCGATCCGTTCAGGTAGACGATGCCATTGGCGACGTGTACGTGCACCTCGGCGGAGCGTGCGGGATGAGCTGGCACACGATCAGCTCACGGATGACCTCACCCGCAGTGGGTGGTGGGTCCCGCCCCGGGACCCCAAGGGCCGGCCGGTCCGGGCGGTGCCGTGCCGCGCCGTGCTCGGACGATGGGGACCTTTGGTCCCGACAACGGTCCCGGGCGGCCCTCTTCCTGCGGGCATCGCGGTGTCAGCGTGAGTGTGTCCCCATCGGCTTCTCTGTTGGGAGTGACCGTGCAAAGCACCATCCGTACCCCGGACACCAGCTCGGTCGTCGTCGGCGTGGACGGCTCCGAGCCGGCGTGCAGCGCCGCCCTGTGGGCCGCGGGGGAGGCCGTACGACGAGGCCGTCCCCTGCACATCGTCCACGGAGCCGACACCGACGGCAGGGCCCTGTACCTGTCGGCGAAGACCATCGACGAGGTCCGCGTCGCGGGTCTCGAGGTCCTGGACGACACGGCGAAGGCCGTTACCGCCGAGTACCCCGGTCTGAGCGTCTCCACCCAGTTCAGCCGCACGGACGCCGTCACGAGCCTGCACCGGGCCGGAGGGCTGCACGGCACGATCGTGGTGGGCAACCGCGGCCTCGGCGGCTTCGACTCCCTCGTGCTCGGCTCCGTCGGACTGGGCACCGCGGCCATGGCCAAGAACCCCGTCATCGTGGTCCGGGGCATCGACGAGGCGGAGGAACGCGGCACCGTACTCGCAGCCATCCGCGACGAACACGACCTCGTGTGCGCCCGGTACGCCGCCCGGGAGGCCGAGCTGGGCAAGGCGTCCCTGCGACTGCTGCACGTGTGGAACGTGCTCCAGTCCGTCGGCAACCTGGTCAGCATGCTCGACGGTGTGGACGAGACGGCCGGAGAGCACGTCGAAACGCTGAAGGCCGTCACGGACGTGATCCGCGACGAGTTCCCCGACCTGACCGTCGAGGCGGACGCGGAGACGAGCGTCTCCGTGGCCGGCGTTCTGGTCGAGGCCTCCCACCATGCCGACCTGCTGGTCATGGGCGGCCGGCGGGCCCCCACCCCCCTCGGGCTCGGCCGCAACCTGGGCCGGGTCACGCACAGCGTGCTGCACCACGCCCACTGCCCCGTCCTCCTCATCCCCCGCTTCGGCAGCGCCTCCGGGAGCCGGTCATGACCGCCGCGAGGAGCGCCCGCGACATCGTCGTGGGGATCGACCCGGTCAGGGACTGGCACCTTCCCACGGCGTGGGCCGCAGACGAAGCCCACCGGCGCCGGCTCCCCCTGCGCCTGCTGATCGCGGTACCTCCGCAGCACGACAGCCGTCACGTGGACGACATCCCACTCCAGACGGCACTGCGACGGGCCGCCGCCGACAGGCTGGAACAGGCCCAGGGCTGGGTCCGCGACAGGCACCCGGAAGTGCCGGCCACCACCGACGTACCGGGCGGATCCGCTGCCCACGTCCTCGGTGGGGAGGCGAGGGACGCC
Source organism: Streptomyces sp. NPDC032472 (assembly GCF_040636955.1). Taxonomy (NCBI): domain Bacteria; kingdom Bacillati; phylum Actinomycetota; class Actinomycetes; order Kitasatosporales; family Streptomycetaceae; genus Streptomyces; species Streptomyces sp. NPDC032472. The sequence continues at coordinate 38,705 of NZ_JBEZVK010000005.1, read as the reverse complement.
CGCATGGTCGTCCTCGGCTCCCGGCACCTGGGCCGTACCGCGGAGTTCCTCAGTGCCGGATCGACCGTGGTGCCCGTGACGGCCCAGGCCCGCTGCCCCGTCGTCGTCGTGGGCGACGCCGAACACGTCACCCAGCAGCCGCCGTACATCGTGGCTGGCATCGACGGGAGCGCATCCGCCAGGGAGGCGCTGTCCTTCGCCTTCGACGAGGCGGACCTGCGGGGTGCCGCCCTCAGGGTCGTCTGCGTGTGGGAGCCGCCGCTGTTCATGCTGCACGACGAGGAGGTCGCGCCGCGGGCCCAGCGCACCCTGCTCGGCGAGGCCACCGCAGGCCTGGGGGAGAAGTACCCGGACGTGCACGTCACCCACGAGGTCCTCACCGGCCACCCGGTCGAGGAACTGGCCCGCGCGGCCGAGCACGCCCTGGCCGTCGTCGTGGGCCGTCGCGGTCGGGGCGGATACACCGGCATGCGGCTCGGCTCCGTCGTGCACGGACTGCTGCACCGGGCCCACTGCCCGGTGATCACCGTCCCTGCGGGATGAGGCCGGCATCTTCGGCCGTGCGACCGACGTAGCGCCCGTCCGTGCCCCGGCTCTGCCAGGACTGACGCGGCGGCACGACCCCCGCCGCCGATGCGCCGGGTGGATCTCGAACGCGTCGAGACCTGCACCTTCAGCTCAAGAGTCGTCCACCTCCGCTACGGCGTGGTGCGCTAGCCGGTGGTGCTCACGGCGCTGATGGCGGTGTCCAGCTCCATCCGGACGTCGACGACACCCTCGACCGCGCAGATCGCCCGTGCGAGCAGGGGGGACCGGGGTCGTTCACCACGGGCAGGCGCTTGGCGCGGTTGCGGGCCATGATCCTGGCGGCTTCGGCGATTCGGCCCTCGCCCTCCAGGACGGGGACCGCGCTGACCTTCCGCTGGTGCATCAGCTCCTCGATCTCTTGTAGGACGCCTCGCGGCCGATGGCGACGGCGGTGTGCGTCATGACGTCGCTGACGGCGTAGCGGGATGCAGCCATGGCCGGCTCCTTCGCCGTGCGGATGATCAGAGGAAGCTGCCGCTGCCGTAGGGCGCGTACAGATCGAGCAGGCGGACACGAGCTGCCTGCAGCCGGTGCGCAAGGACCTGACCGACCCATTGCCCGACGGCCGAGCCGAAGCCGGAGTCGGCGTCCACCAGCATCCGCACGCGCGCCGCGTCGAACTCGTAGGCGCGAACGGGCGTCATCGCCTCGGCGCCCAGTCGCCAGGTGTACGGCTTGAACAGCCACGAGCAGCCGACCAGCTGGCCGGCTCCGAGGCTCTCGATGACGGCCGCGCGCCGACCGGGCACGTGGACATCCAGGGTCACGGTCCCGGACCGGACGATCCAGAACCGGTCGGCGTGACCGCCCTCGCGGAAGAGACGGGTCCCTTCGGCGAAGTTGACCTCTCGGGCCAGTTCCATCAGCTGGGAACGGCAGTCAGCGGGCAGCGCCGCGGCGATACGGGTGGGGGAGGAGATGCTCATGGACGGCCTCCTGATGTGAGTCCGTCTTCAGTCTTGGCGGCCTGCCCTGTTCCGGCATGGGCCCTGTGGTCCCCTCTGGGGTCCGACCGGCCCATGCCTGACCCGCTGCCGCGGGAGAACCTGGAGAAGGAGACGGCCGACGCCCGGCCGCCGACCCCGTCGACCCGGCAGGTGTGAGATGTACTGGAACGGTCACGGTATGGGTGCCTGGGGTTGGTTCGCGATGTCCCTCACGACACTGATCCTCTGGGGTCTGATCGTCGCAGCTGCCGTCCTCGTGGCCCGAGCCGTCAGGCGCGACGCCACGGACGGCCACCCGACCCCCGCCCCGCCGACCGCCTCCGGCAAGGAGGCCGAGACGCTCCTCGCGCAGCGATACGCCAGAGGCGAGATCGACGCCGAGGAATACACACAACGGCTCGCGGTACTGCGCAGCCATGCGCCCGGACCGACACCCGGGTGAGATGCGATCAGCGGACAAGGGCCCTACCGGAGCGCCCGCTCGACCGAGCGCACCGCCGTGGCCGTGGGCCCGTCGGCGGCCGGCGACCCGGCGCGTTCCCAGCCGGGGTGGGCGAGCTTGTACAGCACGGGGTAGAGCAGCGAGTGGTAGAAGCTGTTGTCGTACCCGAAGAAGTGCACGATCTTCCAGTCCTGCTGCGGCTCCCCGGCCCGCCAGTCCCTGCCCAGGCCCCTCCCAGGGCCTCGATGCCGTGCAGGAAGCCGTACGCCATCTCGGGCCACACCCAGATGACCTGGCCCTCGGCACCCGCCTCGGCGGGCGGCACGCCCCAGCCGGAAGGATGGGTCAGGGGCAGGTCCAGCTCGGGCCGCGCGAAAACGCGGTGGGCGAGCTCGCGCAGCCGCTCCGGGACCCGTCCCAGACCGTGGTGGGCGGCGACCGCGTCGGCGAACCCGTGCAGCGCGAGGCTGTAGCGGGCGGCCTCTCCGCGCCGCGGAGCCTCGCCGGATCGCCGGGTCCGCGGGTCCGCCAGGTCCGCGCAGACGTTGGGTTCGCCGCACTCCTCGCAGATGTTGCCGTTCGTCCCTTCCCAGCACCCGGGGCAGGCTCCGCCGACTCCGACCTCGTAGAGGTAGTCGCCGGTTTCGGCGTCGAACAGCGCGGGCCCCTCACGCAGGGCCACCCCTTCGGAGGCCGCCACACGGGGGAAGAACGCCCGCAGGCCGTCGCGGTACGTCGCGTCCGCATCGGTGGCGGTGTACTGGTCGGGCCGGATGTCCATCAGCGCCAGCGTGGCCGCGATCTCGGCCGAGAAGTGGGCGGCGGTCTCGGCGGGCTCCCGACCGTCGCGCTGCGCACGGTCGACCACGTAGCTCTGGTAGTCGTCACTGCCGGTGAGGCCCAGATACGGGCCGGACAGGTGGCCGAGGTGGAGGTCGCCGTTGGGTGTGGGCGGAGTGGAGAAGACGAAGACCGGGCGCTGCCCGAAGCGCCGCCGCTGCGCTGCCCCGGCGCCGGCCGCCCGGGCCGCGAGCGCGGGATCACGCCAGTAGAGATCGAAGAAGAGGAGGTCCTCCGTGCCCGTGTTCTCGACGACGTGGGTCTCGAACGGCTCGAACACCGCGACCGTGCCGGGTCCGACGGGGGTGCGCTCGCCGTCCACCACCAGCTCGCCGGTGCCCTTGACGATGATGAAGACCTCCGTCTCGTCGTGCTGGTGTGCGTCACTCCTGCCTGCGGGAACGACCCGGCCCCAGCCGGCTCCGGTGCCGAGGCCGGCGATCGAACTCATCTCGATGCCGAACGCGTCGGACAGTTAGTCCGGGGTGAAGTGGCTGATTATCACGCTGAGTTCCTTTGTGCCGGGCCGATGCCCAAGTGATCGGCGGCTTCGGCGGCGATGGCGGGCGCGAGCCGGTAGCCGGACCCGTTGGCCGCGCCGGCGAAGATGACGCGGGCGCTGTCGTCGAGGGCCCGTACGAGCGGTTCGCGCGCCGGGCTGTACGCGTCGCAGAAGACGCGGCCCGACGCGGTGTGGGCGGACAGGCCCGGCGCGTAGCGCTCGAGGACCGCGTGCGCCTGCGCCAGATCGGCCGCCGACAGCCCTGCGGCGATGTCGTCGGGCTCCACGTCCCATTCCTGGGACGTGCAGCTGAAGAGCCAGTGGCCGCGGTGGTGCAGCGGGAGGAGGAAGGCGTCCTGATCCTCGAACACGACCGCGCCGGCGTGCGCCTGTGGTGCCTTGTCGACGTGCAGGGCGACGATCTTCTTCACCCGGGCGCCGAGCGGCTCGACCAGCGACCGCCACGCCGGGTCGGCGAGCCAGGGCCCGGGGGCGAGCACGGCCTTGGCGGCGCTCAGCGTCTCGCCGGTGGACGCAGCCGGCAGAGATGGAGCAGCATGAGCACCGCTCGGGGACTCCACCTGTCCGCCAGTCTGCCGAAGGGAATGGGGCCGAAGATTCCGAGCACACCTGCAACGGAAAGGCCCAATCCCACCTGAGTGGTGGAAAGCCCCACGATTTTGGTGAAGAAGAGTGCCGATCCCGCCCAATAGAGACCGGTTCCGGTGGCGTCGACGAGTCCCACAAGGAGAAGTCCGACGCCGCTTCGATTTACTGCGAGCTTACGCAAGAAAGTATCGTTCACGCCTTTGCTGATTGAGATCGGCAAATATGGGATGTAACGAATATCGGCGGGTTCCCTCGTCAAGCCCTGGCCGCGCTGTGTGGTCCGATCAGCTTCCAGCGTGGTGTGGGCCAGCCGTGTTGATCTACGGCCACCCTTAATCGACGTCGTTTGGTACCCACAGCATTTGTGAGGGGCGAAAAAGCCTGGGAGGCCACAGCAGGTGCGTGCGCCCGGTTTTGCTCCGTAACACTCACGCTGTGACCGCTCGTCCCGGTTGCGGCGCCGCAGGTCCGCGACACCCTGGAAGAGCCCGCAGTCGACGCGGACACGGCGTGACGGACCGACCGGTCCCCGCCGAGGGGCCGATCGGCCCAAGCGGGGCGAGGGGACCCGGGTGCAGCCTGGGGGTCCCCCTTTCCCCGGCGCACAGAGAGAAGGCCGCGCCATGAAGCGCATCCCGGGAACCGAGCACCCGCCGTCCGCCGGTGCCGCCGGACGCACCGACCTGGGCCGCCGCCTGGCCGCCCGCCGCGAGGCCCTCGGCCTGACCCGCGAGGAACTCGGCCGACGGTGCGGGGCGGACGGCACCTACATCGCCTACCTGGAGGAGCACGCGGCGTCACCGTCCATCGGCACCCTCGCCCGGGTCGCCGACGCGCTGGGTGTCACGGTCGACGACCTGACCGGCGCGAGCGCCGGCCGCGTCGGGGGCCGGTCCACCGCCCGCCGCGACACCGCGCTCGTACCGCTGGACGAGGACGAGTGCCGATCGCTGCTGGGGACGTACGGAGTGGGACGCATCGCCGTCTTCACCCCAGAAGGCCCGGCCGTCCTGCCGGTCAACTACCTGATCGCCGGGGCCGACATCGCGTTCCGCACCGCCGTGGACGCCCTCGCGGCCAGAGCGGCGGGGACCGAGGTCGCCTTCGAGATCGACAACATCGACGACGTCACGGCCGGCGGTTGGAGCGTCCTGGCCGTGGGAGAGCTGGAAGCCGTCACGGACCCCGAGGAGATCCGGCACCTGACGGCCACGGCCCGGTCCCAGCCGTGGGCCGGCGGCCCGCGCACCCACTGGATGAAACTCACCCCCGTCCGACTCACCGGCCGTCGCGTGGCCCACACGTCATGAGCCGTGTGGGCGCGGTCGTCTTCGACACCGACGGAGTGCTCCTGGCCACGGCCGACCGTCACGCGGCCGCCTGGAAGGAGACCTTCGACGGCTGCCTCGACCGGTGGGGGGAGAAGCTCGGAGAACGCCCGCACCCGTTCGACGCCCTCCATGACTACCGGGAACTGGTCGACGGCAGGTCCCGGCTCGACGGGGTACGCGCCTTCCTCACGGCGCGTGGCATCGGCCTCCCGCCCGGAACCCCCGGAGATCCGCCGGGATGCGACACCGTGCACGCGGTGGCCGCCCGCAAGGAGAGGTTCTTCTCCGAGACGGTGTGGGCCGAAGGAGTGGAAGCCTTCGACGACGTCAGGCCCGCACTGGTGCGCCTCCGGGAGATGAAGGTGGGATGCGCTGCCGTCTCGGCCTCGCGCCACGCCCGCACCCTCCTGAGAGCTGCGGATCTCTCCGACTTCTTCGGTGCCCTGGTGGACGGCCGGGACGTGGAGGCGCTCACCCTCCCGGGCAAGCCCGACCCCGCCCTCTTCCTCGAGGCAGCCGACCGCCTCGGTGTCGGCCCCGAGCGCACGGCCGTCGTGGAAGACGCACTCGTCGGCGTCGAAGCGGGCCGCAGGGGCGGCTTCCACCTGGTCGTCGGGCTCGACCGCGACCGCGACCCGCACCGGGCGGACGCCCTGCGTGCGCACGGCGCCCACCTCGTCCTGCCCGATCTCGGGGGACTGGCTGCTGCGCTCGACGGACCCGGGCCGTGAACACGTCATGGGGCTGGGAGTACCGGCGGTACGACCCCGGGACCGAGCGGCTGGTCGAGTCCCTGTGCACCCTCGGCAACGGCCGCTTCGCCACCCGCGGATCGGCCCCGGAATCCACCGCCGACGCCGTCCACTATCCGGCCACCTACCTGGCCGGCTGCTACAACCGCCTCGCCTCCACCGTCGCCGGACGCACTGTCTCCAACGAAGACCTGGTCCGGCTGCCGGACTGGACCGCCCTGCGCTACCGCTGCCTGCCCGACGGCGCCCCGCCCGGCGACTGGCTCACCCCGGACCATCCGACCCTGCGCCGGCACCACGTCCGGCTCGACCTGCGCGCCGGGACCCTCACCCGCCACATGCTCTTCCTCGACGTCGAAGGCCGGCGCCTGGGCATCACCCACACCCGCCTCGTCCACATGGGCGACCCGCACCTGGCCGCACAGCGCACCGTCTTGCGCGCGTACGGCTGGAGGGGCCGAGTCGAGATCGTCTCCGTTCTGGACGGGGACGTCGTCAATGCCGGCGTGGAGCGTTACGCTGCCCTCGCCGGGCGCCACCTCGTCGAGCACCGGGCCGGGGCCGAGGCGGAGGGCACTGCCTGGCTGTCCTGCCGCACATCAGCCGCCGCCGTGCACATCGGGCTCGCCGTACGCACCTCCACGCGGCCCCTGGCAGCCGTCGACCGGGCATGCGCGGCCACCGCGGCAACGCAGACCTCCGTCCTGCCGATCCGGCGGGGGCAGCCGGTCGTCGTCGTGAAGACCGCTGCCCTGTCCAGCTCACTCGACCGCCCCCTCGCCGACCCCGTACGCAGCAGCATCGAGCAGGCCGAACACGCCCCGGACTTCCCGACCCTGCTGGCGTCCCACCGAGCGGCTTGGCAACGGCTCTGGAGCGAAGGGGGGTTGAGGGTGACGGGGGAGAGCGGCAGGATCCTGCGCCTGCACGCCTTCCACGTGCTGCAGACCCTCTCGCCGCACACCGCGGAGCTCGACGCCGGAGTGCCCGCCCGCGGTCTGCACGGGGAGGCGTACCGGGGCCACGTCTTCTGGGACGAGCTGTTCGTCCTGCCCTACCTGGCCCTGCACTTCCCCGAAACCGCCCGCGCCCTGCTGATGTACCGGCACCGGCGGCTGCCCGCGGCCCGGGAGGCGGCGCGGCGGGCCGGGGGCACGGGTGCGATGTTCCCCTGGCAGAGCGCCAGTTCCGGTGCCGAGGAGACCCAGCGGCTGCACCTGAACCCGCGCTCGGGCCGCTGGCTGCCCGACCACTCCCATCTCCAGCACCACGTGGGCTCGGCCATCGCGTGGAACGCGTGGCAGTACGGCCTCGCGACCGGCGACACCGGGTTCATGCACGGACCGGGCGCCGAACTCCTCCTGCACACAGCCCACTTCTGGTCGGGTGCTGCAGCCTGGGACGCCGGCCTCGGCCGCTACCGGATCCGCGGTGTCGTCGGCCCGGACGAATACCACGACGCGTATCCGGACGCCGCCTCCCCGGGCATCGACGACAACGCGTACACCAATGTCACCGCGGCCTGGGTGCTCGCCCGTGCCCTCGACCTGTACGCGGAGATCCCGGCGGCCCGACGCGCCGAACTCCTCGGGCAACTCGCCATCGGCGCAGAGGACCTCGGGAGGTGGGAGGACATCTCGCACCGCATGTACGTTCCCTTCCACGACGACGTGATCAGCCAGTTCCACGGCTACGGCGACCTCGCCGAGCTCGACTGGGACACGTACCGCGCCCGCTACCACGACATCCGCCGCCTGGACCGCATCCTGGAGGCCGAGGGCGACACCCCCAACCGCTACCAGGCCTCCAAGCAGGCCGACACCCTCATGCTCGGGTACCTCTTCCGCCCCGCGGAACTCGCCGGGCTGTTCACCCGGCTCGGCTACGGCTTCGACGACGGGCTCTGGGCGAGGACGGTGGCGTACTACCTGCGGCGGACCTGCCACGGCTCCACGCTCAGCAGCCTCGTCCACGGCTGGGTCCTCGCCCGGCAGCAGGGGCCGGACGCCTGGCGCTACTGCCAGGAAGCCCTGATCGGCGACATCACCGACATCCAGGGCGGCACCACGGGCGAGGGGATCCACCTCGGCGCCATGGCGGGCACCCTCGACCTCGTCGAACGCGGCATCGTCGGACTCCACTCCGCTGCCGACGGTCTGCACGTCGACCCCGTGCCGCTCTCCGCGATACCCGGCTCTACCTTCTCCGTCTCCTGCCTCGGGCACCGGGACATCCACATCCGCTTCCGGCCGGGCCGACTGGGCATCCGCGTCCCGCCCTCGCGCCTCGGCCCGGTGCACCTGGTCCTTCCCGGCGCCCGGCACGAACGGATCTCCGCAGGCCAGGAGCGGTGGTTCCGCCTACCCGCGGGGTGACGCCACGGACTACGGCCTTCCGCCGACCGTCACCGGATGTCCAGGACCTCCGGCACCGGGCGGCGGGGCGTGGCCTCTCCCGACGGCCCGTAGCCGAGGCGCAGGACCATCTGGACGTGGCCGATGGGGGCCAGCGGGTCGCGGACCGTCCACCGCAGCTCCGGCCACTCCAGGGGCTGGGACGTCATCGACGTGGCCAGGCCGTCGGCCGTGGCCTGCAGGAGGACGCGTTCGAGCGCCTGGCCGGCGCGCAGCCAGTCGGTCCGGGTGTCGCCCGGCGAGCCCAGCAGGGCCAGCTGGGGCCGCTTCTCGAACGTGGCCCACGTACGGCCCGGTATCGGGTGGGCCCGGCCGAAGTCGCGTACGGGCGCCGGTCCGCCCGCGCTGCGCGGGCCGAACGCAGAGGCGGGAATGCCGTCGCGGCGTGCCGTGGCCGCGCCCGGTGCGTCGCCGGTCCAGGCGGCCGTCTCCGCCTGCGCGAGCGGATCCGTCTCCTCGCGGTGCTCCGCGTCCCGCACGAGGGCGAGCACGGTCTCGGCGTGCCAGCCGTCGGGGACCGTCAGGCGGCACCCCTCCAGGCGGGCGGCCGCCCGCAGGCCGTCCAGCAGCGCGGGCGGCACCGGCTCGTCGCTGAACGGCTGCCGGCTGGTGTGTCGGCGCCGCAGCGCACCGTACAGGGCGGCCGGCTCCTCTCCCGCGCCCGCGTCACCGAACGCGACGGTGGCCAGCAGCCAGGGCGCGGAGGCCTCGGGCAGCAGCTCCACGTGCGTGCCGAGCCGGTGCCAGGCCGCGGAAACGCGCAGGTTGAACAGGGCGGCCGCGCAGCCGAGGTGGAGCGCACGGTGATCGGGGTCGGTTCGCGGCATGGCCCGTTCCGGATCGCCGTGCAGTTCGATCACGTCGCTGTCCGGGCGGAAGGCGAACCGCCAGGGCTGGGCGTTGTGCATGGAGGGGGCGGTGACGGCGTCGCCGACGAGCCGGACGGCGGTTTCGGCGTCGATGCGGATGGCGGTCATGGGACTGGTCCTGTCTGTGCAGCCTCGGCCGGCGGTGCCCCGGCGTCGGGTGGTTCGTTGGTGGCGGTCACTCCCACGCGGGTACGGGGTCCGTGGAAGTCGGCCTCCACGTCCACGACTCCGGGCACGGTGCGGGCGGCACGAAGGAGGACGTCCTGCAGCGTGGGGTCCGGCAGGGTTCCGTGGAGGTGGACGATGCCGTCGGCGACGTGGACGTCCACGTCTGCCGAGCCGTGCGGCAGCAGCTGGTACGCGATCAGCTCGCGGAGCTCGGCTGCGATGTCGGCGTCCGGCCGGAGGTATGCCCTCAGCAGATCGCCGCGGCTGACGAATCCGAGAGGGCGGCCGTCGTCGTCGACCACCGGCAGGCGCTTGAGGTGGCCGCGGGCCATCAGGCGCGCCGCGCCCGCGATGGTGGTGTCCTTCTGCACGGTCACGGCCGGGCGGGTCATCAGCTGCCCGGCGAGGGCGTTGCGCGGGGTGCCGGCTTCCTCCTGGGGCCGGAGCAGCAGGTCGCTCTCGCAGACGACTCCGGCGACCCTTCCGTCCTCGGACAGCACGGGGACGGAGCTGAGGTGCCACATCCGCAGCGTCTCGGCGACGTCCTCGCACGCGGTTCCGCGGTCGACGGTGATCACGGCGTGTGTCATGACGTCGCCGACGGTGCGCAGGGGCATCGCCCGGCGGGGGTGGCCGGCACGCGTGCTTGCCGCGTCGTCGGTGCGGGTCGTGATCCGCGATGCCACGGCCACGACGCCGTCGAGCCGTTCGACGAGGCCGAGGACCACGGGCAGCCGGCTTCCGCGCGGCACCGTGCCGGCCAGGGTCACGATGCCGTCCACCACGTGGATGTCGACATCTCCGGCCGGTACGTCCGCGAGGTCCGCCAGGACGTCCTGGACCCGCCGGCGTATCTCGGAGTCCGGGCGCAGGAACATGCGGAGCAGGTCCCGGCGGGTGACGATGCCGACGAGCCGGTCCTCCTCGTCCACGACGGGCAGCCGTTCGATGCCGCGGCGGGACATGAGCCGGGCCGCGTCGGCGGCCGTCTCCTCGGCGTGGACCGTGACCGCGGGCGAGGACATGATCTGCCCCGCCGTGGCCGGCCGGGCCGGCGCCCCCTCGTCCTGCGGCGCGCCCGGCTCCGGTTCCGCATGGGCCAGTACGTCGCTCTGCGAGACCACGCCCACCACACGGTCCTCGTCGTCCAGGACGGGGACACCGCTGATGTCGTACTGGGCGAACAGCGTGACGATGTCCTTGAAGGCGGTGCCGGGGGCCACGGAGACGACCTCGTCGGTCATCAGGTCCGCCACCTTGAGGCTTTTCATGAGGCCCTCCTGGTGCGTGTGCCACTCACCATCCGCCGGAGCGCGCCGGGGATCGAGGGCCGAACGGTCCCGTCCGGGGACCGGAAGGGCCCTGGGCCGGGTGGTTCGGTCCGGGCCCGACGAGGGGACATCCGGCCCCGGAAGGGTCCCGGGCGGCCCTCTCACCCACCCCGTCCCCGTGCCAGCCTGAGAGGTGTGACCCATCGGCTTCTCGGTCGGGAGCAATCGTGGACAGCACCATCCGCACCCCGGACACCAGCTCGGTCATCGTCGGCGTGGACGGCTCGGCGCCGGCCCGCGCCGCCGCATTGTGGGCCGCCGGCGAGGCCGTGCGCCGCGGCCGCCCCCTGCACATCGTCCACGGAGCCGACACCGACAGCAGGGCCCTGTACCTGTCGGCCGAGGTGATCGAGGAGGTCCGCGCCGCGGGCCGGGAACTGCTGGACGCCACGGCGAAGGCGGTGACCGCCCGGTACCCCGGTCTGCAGGTGACCACCGAGTTCAGCCGCACGGACGCCGTCACCACCCTGAACCGGGCCGCCGGCCTCCACGGCACCATCGTCGTGGGCAACCGCGGCCTGGGAGGCTTCGGCTCGCTCATGCTCGGCTCCGTCGGCCTGGACACGGCAGCCACCGCCGAGAACCCCGTCATCGTGGCCCGCGGCATCGACGATGCCGAGGAGCGGGGCACCGTCCTCGCCGCCGTCCGCGACGAGCACGATCTCGTGTGCGCCCGCTACGCCGCCCGCGAGGCCGAGCTGCGCAAGGCGTCCGTGCGCCTGCTGCACGTGTGGAACATCCTCCAGTCCCTGGGCAACGTGGTGACCATGCTCGACCGCGTGGACGAGATCGCCGGCGGACACGAGGAGACCCTGCGGGCCGTCACCGACACGGTCCACGACGAGTTCCCCGACCTGACCCTCCAGGGCGACGCCGAGAAGAGCGTCTCGGTGGCCGGGGTCCTGGTCGAGGCGTCCCGCCATGCCGACCTGCTGGTCATGGGAGGCCGCCGGGCCCCCGCCCCGCTCGGACTCGGCCGCACACTGGGCCGGGTCACCCACAGCCTCCTGCACCACGCCCACTGCCCGGTCCTCCTCATCCCCCGCGCCGGCAGCCACACCGCGATGGCGTCCGAACGGGAATCCCCCTCCGGCCCGGGCTAACGTGGACAGGGTGGTTCTCTCACCGCTGCCACCGGCCGGAGGCGGGACATGAGCGCAGGCGGCAGGGCCCCCGAGGGCGGCGTGCCGCGGCTGCGGCTGGACGAGCTGCTCGACGAGCTCCAGGTACGGATCGACGAGGTCCGAGGCGCCCGCGACCGGCTGAACGGCCTCCTCGAAGCCGTCATGTCGGTCGGCCGGAAACTGGACCTGCCGCAGGTGCTGCGGGGCATCGTCGAGGCCGCGGTCGTGCTCGTCGACGCCGAGTACGGTGCCCTCGGCGTGATCGGGGACGAGAAGAAGCTCGCCGAGTTCCTCCCCGTCGGCATCAGCGACGAGCTCCGCGCCCGGATCGGCGACCTGCCCTCCGGCCACGGCATCCTCGGCGAGCTGATCCGCCATCCGGAGCCCCTGCGCCTGTCCGAGCTGTCCGAGCACCCCGCCTCGTACGGGTTCCCGCCCCACCACCCGCCGATGCACTCCTTCCTCGGCGTCCCCATCCGGGTGCACGAGGCGGTCTTCGGCAACCTCTACCTCACCGAGAAGCGCGGCGGAGCCGACTTCGACGCCGAGGACGAGGCGGTCCTGTCCACCCTCGCCGTCGCCGCCGGCATCGCCATCGAGAACGCCCGCCTCTACGAGGAGGTCCGCCTGCGCGAGCGCTGGCTGGAGGCCGGCTCGGACATCACGAGTGCCCTGCTCTCCGGGACCCCGCGCGACGAGGTGCTCGAAGGCATTCTGGAGCGGGCCAGGAACATCACCGGCGCCGACATCGGGGTCTTCTACCTCCTCGGCCCCGCGGGCGGGCTGCGCGGCTCCCTCGCCCTCGGAGAGGGGGCCGAGGCGCACCGCGGGACCGTCCTGCCCAGCACCCGGGGCACCCTGGCCGAAGCCGCCCTGGCCCACGACGGCCTGGTCACCGTCCCGGACGTGGAGCACGACGGACACATCACCGTGCACGCCGAACGCTGGAAGGGCTTCGGTCCCGCTGTCGCCGTCACCGTCGGCACGAAGGAGAAGCTCGGCGGTGTGCTGATCCTCGCGCGCAGCCGCGGTCGAGCGGCGTTCGCGGCCGCGGAGGTCGCCGCGCTCCCCGGGTTCGCCGGCCAGGCGAGCCTGGCCCTGGAACTGGCGGACCGGCGCCGCGACGCCGAGCAGGCCAGCCTGCTCGAGGACCACGACCGCATCGCACGTGACCTGCACGACCTGGCCATCCAGCGCCTCTTCGCCACCGGCATGACCCTCCAGAGCGCCCAGCGGTTCGTGGACCACCCAGAGGCCTCCGAACGGCTCGCCCGTGCGGTCGACGACCTCGACGCCACCATCAAGATCATCCGGTCCACCATCTTCGGACTCCGCGAGCACGAGTTCCCGGGCACGGGCCCGAAGCTGCGCTCCCGCGCCGTCCAGACCCTCGACGAAGCCGCTGCCGGCCTCGGCTTCGCCCCGGCGCTGCGCATGGAGGGGCTGATCGACACCGACGTACCGCCGGCCGTGGCCGACGAGGCCCTCGCCGTCATCGGCGAGGCCCTCAGCAACGTGGCCCGCCACGCCCGCGCCACCCGCGCCGAGGTCGTCATCGCCGCGAGCGGCGGAATGCTCTCCCTGGAGGTCACGGACGACGGCGTCGGCATGCCCGAGGGCGGCCGGCGCAGCGGGCTGCGCAATCTCGCCGAACGCGCCGAGAGACTCGGCGGCCGGATGACCGTCGCCTCGCGGGGCCGGGGCGGGCACGGCACCCGCCTGGAGTGGCGGGTACCGCTGGCCCCCTCACGGGCGTGACCGGGGCCGCCGGCCCCCCGCCCCGGTGGAGACCCTCACTGCTCGGCTCGGCCCTGGTCGCGGTCGTGTTCGCGGTCGCGGTCGTGGACCTGCGCGGCGATGACCGCCGCCTGGACCCGGCGTTCGACTCCGAGCTTCCCCAGGAGCCGTGAGATGTGGTTCTTGACGGTCTTCTCGGACAGGTAGAGCCGTTTGGCGATCTGCCGGTTGGTCAGGCCCTCGCCGATGAGTTCCAGGACGGCCCGCTCCCGCTCCGACAGAGCCGCCAGGCGGGCGTCATCCGGCTCCTTCGCCGGTTCCGGGTCGCGCAGGGAGTGCATGAGACGGGCGGTCGTGGCCGGGTCCAGCATGGACTGGCCGGTGGCGACCGTGCGGACGGCGGAGACCAGGTCGGAGCCCTTGATCTGCTTCAGCACGTATCCGGCGGCGCCCGCCATGATCGCGTCCAGCAGGGCGTCCTCGTCGTCGAACGAGGTGAGCATGAGGCACGCGAGGTCCGGCATGCGCGACCGGAGCTCGCGGCAGACGCCGATGCCGTCGCCGTCGGGCAGCCGCACGTCGAGCACGGCGACGTCCGGGCGGAGCGCCGGCCCGCGGGCCAGGGCCTGCTCGGCCGTGCCCGCCTCGCCGACGACGGTGATGTCCGGCTCGGCGTCGAGGAGGTCCCGCAGCCCGCGCCGGACCACTTCGTGGTCGTCGAGGAGGAACACCTTGATCGGCGCCTCGGCCGAGGCCTTCGGGTCGTCGGACATGGTCGCCCCTGGTTCGGTCCGCGCTGTGCGCTTCCACCCGAATTGTCTCAGGAAGGCGCCTGCCAGGCGGCCCCGCCAACGCCGTTCGGATCAGGCCCGACCTCGTCACCGGTTCCGGCTGCGGGCGGCCGGCGGCCGACGGCCCGCCCGCCGACGTTCCCCCGGGCTGGTCACGTGCTGCGCGTGGCACGGGCCAGGAAGTGGGTCGCGGCGTCCTCGTACGCGGCCGGCCGCCGGCCCGTGGTCTCCAGGGCGGGGCGGAGGTTGGGCTCGGCGAGGAGGTCGCCGGGGTCGAGGGGGCGGCCGTGGCGGGCGGCGCGCTCGGCACGGCCCGACGGGTGGAAGAGCAGCAGCTCGCCGTCCGGGGCGGTGACGCGGGCCCATTCGCGCAGTGCGGCGTGGCCGGCCGAGAAGATGCCGTGCACGCAGGCTCCGGGCAGGGGGAGCCGGGTGCAGTCGGCGGCCAGGAGGTGGCCGTCGCGGCCGCGGCCGTGGCGGGCGGCTGCGCTCAGCATGGCGGGCGTGACGTCGACGCCGAGGACCCGGCCCGAGGGTCCCACCAGGGCCCGCAGCGCCGGCATGGCCCGGCCGGTCCCGCAGCCCAGGTCCAGCGCGAGCCCGCCCGGCGCCGGCCGCATCCGTGCGACCGCGGCCTCGTACGCGGGGGTCTGGTGGGCGAACCGCTCCTCCCAGGCCTCGGCCCGGCGGGTGAAGAAGGCCCGGGTGGCGGTGTGCTCGGCGCGGGCCGTCACCAGGGCCGCGAACCGGCCCAGGAGCTCCTCGCCCCAGCAGCCGGGAAAGGGCCCGGCGGGCGGCTCCCCGGCCGCGGGGCCGTCGCCGTCGTCCTGCCGGAGCCCGTCCTGCGCAAGGAAGCGCACGCCCCAGGCGCTGGCGCCGATGCGGAACGCCTGCTCCGGGTAGCCGTCGCAGGAGGCCGGTACGACCGCGTCCGCGGGCAGGGGCAAGGGGTCGGCGGCCGGACGCAGGCGGGTGGACGGCCGGGGGACTTCCGCGAAGATCGGGTCGGTGGAGGCGGCCGCGGTGAGCTCCACCGCCGGGCCCTCGCTCGGGGTGGCGTCGGCGGCAGCGGGTGCGTCGGCGTGGGCGTGCGTACCGGAGTGCGTACCTGCGTCCGCACCGTGCGCCAGCAGCCCGGCGCCGCCGCCCAGGGCCACACCGGCACCTCCGCGGCGAGGGCCTCCCGTCGTCGGCCTCCGTGGCCGTTCACATCGGTGGCGCGGCGTCCGTGAGCGAGTCGGAGCGCAATGGCAATGCCCGTGCAGGCGGCCGGAAACCCCGCGGGGCGAGAGTCGTGTGCATGCCTTCCGCCGCCGTCACGACCTCGAGCCCGACCCCCACCCCGAGCTCGACCCCGCCCGGCACCCTGCCGCCCGCCGCGCCTCAGTCCCCGGCCGTCTCCTGGGCCCGTGCGCGGGTGCTGGCCCACGGCGCTCCCCGGCCGGTGCCCGCCCGCAGGGTCCCCCTCGGTGCCGCCGCCGGGCTCACGCTCGCCGAGGACCTGCGCGCCCTGCATCCGCTCCCTGCGTTCGACACTGCCGCCATGGACGGGTACGCCGTGGCCGGTTCGGGGCCCTGGCAGGTCCGCGGTGCCGTCCGGGCGGGTGCGGTGTGGCCGGGCGTGCTGGGGGCGGGGGAGTGCGTGGAGATCTCCACCGGGGCCCCGGTTCCGGCGGGGGCGTGCGCCGTGCTCCCGGTGGAGGCGGCGGTGGCCGGCCACGACGGCCGGGTGCACGGGCCGGGCGCCCCGTCGCCGGGGCGGCACGTCCGGCGCGCCGGCGAGGACGCCCCGGCGGGCTGCCGTCTCGCCCAGGCGGGCACCCGGGTCGGCCCGGCGCTGCTCGGGCTCGCCGCGTCCTGCGGCCACGACGCGCTGGCGGTGCGGCCGCGTCCCCGGGTCGGCGTGCTGATCACGGGCGACGAGCTGGACCGCGCGGGCCGGCCGGGCCCCGGCCGGGTGCGCGACGCCCTCGGCCCGCTCCTGCCGGCGCTGATCCTCGCGCTCGGCGGCGAGCCGTGCCGGGTGCGGCACGTCCCCGACCGGCCGGCCGGGCTGCTGGCCGAGGCCGTGCACGGCATGCGGGACGTCGACGTCGTGGTGGTCACGGGCTCCACCTCCGTCGGCGCCACGGACCAGCTGCGCCGGCTGCTGGGCGGGCCGGGCGCCGGGGCGCGGATGGTGGTCGACACGGTCGCCTGCCGCCCGGGGCACCCGATGCTGCTCGCCGAACCGGACCCGGACCGTTGGGTGGTGGGGCTGCCGGGGAACCCGTACGCCGCGCTCGTCGCGGCCCACACGCTGCTCGGCCCGCTGATCGCCGGCCTGGCGGGCCGGGCCCTCGCCCCGCTGCCCCGGGTCCCGGTACGGGGCCGGGTGCGGTCGGTTCCCGGGACGACGCGGCTGGTGCCCGTCGCCTGGGACGGCGACGGGGCCAGGATCGCCGACGGGCACGGCGCGGCGTTCCTGCACGGCGCCGCCGTGGCCGACGCGCTCGCCGCGGTCCCGCCCGGCTGGACCGAGGGCAGCCCGGTCCCGCTGCTCCTGATGCCCTCCTGACGGCCGGCCCCCCGCCGGCCGACGCCATCCCGCCCCACCCGGCCGCCGCCGGTTCGAGCAGCTCCGCTACGCGCCGACGTACGCCGCCAGGTGTTCACCCGTCAGGGTGGAGCGGTCGGCGACCAGGTCGGCGGGAGTGCCCTCGAAGACGATCCGGCCGCCGTCGTGGCCGGCGCCCGGGCCCAGGTCGATGATCCAGTCCGCGTGGGCCATGACCGCCTGGTGGTGCTCGATCACGATCACCGACTTGCCGGAGTCGACCAGCCGGTCCAGCAGGCCCAGCAGGTGCTCGACGTCGGCGAGGTGCAGTCCCGCCGTCGGCTCGTCCAGGACGTAGATCCCGCCCTTCTCCGCCATGTGCGTCGCCAGCCTGAGCCGCTGCCGCTCGCCGCCCGACAGCGTGGTCAGCGGCTGGCCGAGGCTGAGGTACCCCAGGCCGACGTCGGCCAGCCGCTCCAGGATCCGGTGGGCGGCCGGCGTGCGCGCCTCGCCGGCGCCGAAGAACTGCTCGGCCTCGGCCACCGGCATCGCCAGCACCTCGCTGATGTCCCGGCCGCCGAGCCGGTACTCCAGCACCGATGCCTGGTAGCGCCGCCCCTCGCACTCCTCGCAGGTGCTCGCGACGCCGGCCATCATCGCCAGGTCGGTGTAGACGACGCCGATGCCGTTGCAGGTGGGGCAGGCGCCCTCGGAGTTGGCGCTGAACAGCGCCGGCTTGACGCCGTTGGCCGTGGCGAACGCCTTGCGGATCGGGTCGAGCAGCCCGGTGTACGTCGCAGGGTTGCTCCGGCGCGAGCCGCGGATCGCACCCTGGTCGACCGAGACCACACCGGCGCCCGCGGGGACCGAGCCGTGCACCAGCGAGCTCTTCCCGGAGCCGGCGACCCCGGTGACGACGGTCAGCACCCCGAGCGGGATGTCGACGTCCACGCCCCGGAGGTTGTGCGTCGTCGCCCCGCGGACCTCCAGCGCACCGGTGGGCTTGCGCACCGCCTCCTTCAGCGAGGCCCGGTCGCCGAAGTGGCGTCCGGTGAGGGTGTCGCCGGTCCGCAGCCCCTCCACCGTGCCCTCGAAGCAGACGGTGCCGCCGGCCGTGCCCGCTCCGGGCCCGAGGTCGACGACGTGGTCGGCGATCGCGATCGTCTCCGGCTTGTGCTCCACGACGAGCACCGTGTTGCCCTTGTCCCGCAGCCGCAGCAGCAGGCCGTTCATCCGCTGGATGTCATGGGGGTGCAGGCCGATCGTCGGCTCGTCGAAGACGTACGTGACGTCCGTGAGCGGCGAGCCGAGGTGGCGGACCATCTTGACGCGCTGCGCCTCACCGCCCGACAGCGTGCCCGAGGGCCGGTCGAGCGAGAGGTAGCCCAGTCCGATCTCGACGAACGAATCGAGGGTGTGCCCCAGCTTCGCGAGCAGCGGCGCCACCGAGGGCTCGTCGAGGCCGCGCACCCATGCGGCCAGATCGCTGATCTGCATCGCACAGGCGTCGGCGATGCTCACCCGCCCGATCCTCGAGGACCGGGCTCCCTCGGCGAGCCGGGTGCCCTCGCACTCGGGGCAGGTCGCGAACGTCGTCGCGCGCTCCACGAAGGCCCGCACGTGCGGCTGGAGCGCGTCGATGTCCTTGGACAGGATCGACTTCTGGATCTTCGGGATCAGGCCCTCGTACGTCAGGTTGATCCCGTCGACCTTGATCTTGGTGGGTTCCTTGTGGAGCAGGTCGTGCAGCTCGCGCTTGGTGTACTTGCGGATCGGCTTGGCCGGGTCGAAGAAGCCCGACCCGCGGAAGATCCGGCCGTACCAGCCGTCCATGCTGTAGCCGGGGACCGTCAGCGCACCCTCGTCGAGCGACTTGGTGTCGTCGTAGAGCTGGGTCAGGTCGATGTCGGAGACGGAGCCGCGGCCCTCGCAGCGCGGGCACATGCCGCCGGTGCGGTTGAAGGTGGCCTTGACCGCCTTCCGCGCCCCGCGCTCCACGGTGATCGCCCCGCTGGCCCGCACCGAGGGCACGTTGAAGGCGTACGCGCTCGGCGGGCCGATGTGCGGCTGCCCGAGCCGGCTGAACAGGATGCGCAGCATCGCGTTGGCGTCGGTGGCCGTCCCGACGGTGGAGCGGGGGTCGGCGCCCATCCGCTGCTGGTCCACGATGATCGCGGTGGTCAGCCCGTCCAGGACGTCGACCTCGGGCCGCGCCAGGGTCGGCATGAAGCCCTGGACGAAGGCGCTGTACGTCTCGTTGATCAGCCGCTGCGACTCGGCGGCGATCGTGTCGAACACCAGGGAGCTCTTGCCCGAACCGGAGACACCGGTGAACACCGTCAGGCGGCGCTTGGGGATCTCGACGCTGACGTCCTTGAGGTTGTTCTCGCGCGCACCGAGCACGCGGATCAGATCGTGGCTGTCGGCCGCGGGCAGCCCGGGCGACGGCGTGTCCTTCCTCGTGGCCTTGCTCATCGTGTCTCCGATCGGGTGGGGTGGGGCGGGCGGGGCGGCGGGTGGCCTTACCGGCGCTGCTCGTTGAAGCGGACCAGGTTGCCGGCCGGATCGCGGAAGGCGCAGTCCCGGACACCGTACGGCTGCTCGGTCGGCTCCTGTACGAGTTCGGCCCCGGCGGCCCGGAGCCGGGCGAAGACGCCGTCGAGGTCGGAGGTGGCCAGGGTCAGGCGGGCGTAGGTGCCCTTGGCCATCATCTCGGCGATCGTACGGCGCTCGTCGTCGGTGACACCGGGAGCGGTGGCCGGCGGCTCCAGCACGACGGAGGTGCCGGACCGGCCGGCGGGGCCGACCGTGATCCAGCGCATCGCGCCGGAGCCGACGTCGCTGCGGACCTCGAAGCCGAGGGTGTCGCGGTAGAAGGCCAGGGAGGCCTCGGGGTCGATGTGGGGGAGGAAGGTCCAGTGAACGCTGATGTCGGGGGTGGCGGCGGTGGTTTCGGCGGTGTCGGTGGTGTTGGCGGTTTCGGTGGTGTCCATGGCCGCCACGCTAGGCGGGGGCCGGAGGCCGGCGCTTCTCCGATCCTGATCGATCGCTGCGGGCCTGCCGGGCGGCGCTCCGGGCCCCGCTGCCGACCGCTCCTCGCGGGCCGCGGCCGCCGCGGCCCCCGTGGCAGACTGTCCGGGTGAAACGGCTGGAGCTCGACGACCTGGTCCGACTGCGGCGCGCCCGCGACCGGATGGACCGCGACTACGCCGAACCGCTCGACGTCCCGACCCTGGCCCGCGGGGCCCTGATGTCGGCCGGCCACTTCTCCCGCAGCTTCCGCGCCGCCTACGGCGAGACGCCGTACAGCTACCTGATGACCCGCCGCATCGAGCGGGCCAAGGCGCTGCTGCGGCGTGGCGACCTGACCGTGACCGAGGTCTGCTTCGCGGTCGGCTGTACCTCGCTGGGCTCGTTCAGCTCCCGTTTCACCGAGCTGGTCGGCGAGAGCCCGAGTGCCTACCGGGCCCGCAACCACGACGACGGCGCCGTGATCCCGGCCTGCATCGCCAAGATCCACACGCGACCGGTCAGGAACGGAGAAGCAGGGCCGGCCGCCGGGCCGTAGCGTGAGCGGCATGGACATCACGCTTTCCCAATGCTTCATCGCCGTCGACGACCACGACAAGGCGATCGCCTTCTACCGCGACGTGCTGGGCCTCGAAGTGCGGGGCGACGTCGGGTTCGAGGGGATGCGCTGGGTGACCGTGGGGTCGCCCGCGCAGCCGGACGTGAACATCGTGCTGGAGCCGCCCCTCGCCGACCCGAACGCCTCGCCGGCCGACCGGCAGGCCATGGCCGAGCTGATGGCCAAGGGCCTGCTGCGCGGCGTCATCTTCCAGACGCCCGACTGCGACGCCACCTTCGAGCGGATCAGCGAGCGGATCGGCGCGGCGGGCGGCGAGGTGCTGCAGGAACCGATGGACCAGCCCTACGGCGTGCGCGACTGCGCGTTCCGCGACCCCGCCGGCAACCTGGTGCGCTTCACCCAGCCGCGCGGGAAGTGAGCCCGGGGCGGGCTCGGGTCCGATCGGGCCCGCTCGGGGGCCGGCTCGGGCCGTCCGGGAGCCGGCCTTTCAGGGGTAGGTCTCCTCGTCGGTGTCGTCCGGGTACGGCGTCTCGGAGGACGCCTCGGTGTCCCCGGACTGCGGCGGCACACCGATCACCGCCAGGACCGGCGCGGTCGGCTTGCGGGCCCCGCCCGCCGGCTCCACCGTCACGCACACCGCCGTCGCCGTCGCCAGAGGGCCGCGCAGCCGCAGCTGCTGGTCGCCGGAGCCGCTCAGCAGACCCGCGGGCCGGTAGCGCCCGGCATCGCTGAACCAGACCTGGTACGCCTTGCCCGCGGGCAGCGGGTCCAGCTGGCTGGCGAACAGGGCGGCCGCGTCCCGGCTCCGCGAGACGGCCACGGTGCTCTGGCCCTCGCCGGGCAGTCGCTGCGTACGCAGCTGCACGTCCGAGGCGGCCAGTACGTCCACCACGCCCGCCTCCTGCCGCTCCGCCCGCACCAGGGAGGCCCGCGCGGCGTAGGCCTCGCGGTGCTGCCACGCGGCGACGCCGCCGAGCGCGACGGCGGCGGAGGCGAGCGCCGCCAGCACGAGCACGATCCGGCGCCGGACCGGAGCCGCCGGCGGGGGCGGGGCGGGGACCGGGGTGACGGGCGGGCCGCCCGGGGGCGGCCTGGCGGGTGCGGACGGGGCCGCAGGGGGCGCCGCGGCCGCAGGAGGTGCCGCCGGGCCCACCGGTTCCTCCTGCGGCCGGCGGGACTCGTACGACTCACGGGACGCCTGCGGCTCCTGCGCCGTCCTGGCGATCTCGGCGAGCACCCGGCTCCGCAGCCCCGCCGGCGGGTCGACCGCGACGGCCTCCCCGAGCCGCGCCGCCACCCCCGCCAGGCCGGCCACCTCCACGGAGCACGCCTGGCATTCGGCGAGGTGTGTCTCGAACCCGCGCCGCTCGTCGTCCGGCAGCGCGTCCAGGGCGTACGCCCCGGCCGCGTCGTGGGATCCGTTCCCGGTCATCCCGTGTTCTCCAGACACTCGCCGAGCAGCCGCAGCCCCTGCCGCAGCCGGGCCTTGACGGTACCGACCGGCTCCTCCAGGGCCGCCGCCACCTCGCGGTAGCTCAGTCCCCCGTAGTACGCGAGCACCACGCTCTCCCTCTGGGCCTTCGACAGCGCCCCAAGGCACCGCCACACCTGCTCGTGCTCCAGATGCTGCTCGACCTCTTCGGCGACCTCGTCGAAGGGGCGCAACCACTCCCGGACCGCATTGCGGCGCTCCCGCTCGCCCTGCGCCCGGACCGAGCGGACCCGGTCCACCGCCCGCCGGTGCGCCACGGTCAGCACCCAGCTCATGGCGCTGCCCCGGTCGGGACGGAACCGGCCGGCGGTCCGCCACACCTCCACCAGTACCTCCTGGACCACCTCCTCTGCCTGGGCCGCGTCCCTCACCACGCTGGTGACCAGTCCCGCCACCGGGCGGCTGACCGCGTCGTACAGCCGGGTGAAGGCGTCGGGGTCGCCCTCGGCGACCCGGCACAGCAGCCCGTCCAGCTCCGCTCGGACCTGGGGGCTTGCCGACGGGGATCGGGGATGACTGGGACGACCGGTAGACACGCTCTGGGCACCTCGCTCGACGGCGGTGGACCACACCTCCTCCCATGCCAGCACCGATCGGAGCCCGCCGCATCACCGTGCCGGCCGGCTTGTCAGCCGGTCGCGCCCTGATCCATGGTCTGGTCCTGGTCAGCGGGCAGGTTCGGGGTTGCGGGCAGGTTCTGCGTCGCGGGCAGGTCCTGCGTCGTGGGCAGGTTCTGCGTCGCGGGCTCGTCCTGGGTGGTCGCGGGCTCGTTCTGGTTCAGGGGCCGGTCCGGCGTCAGGGTCCTGTCCTGGTTCGCGGGACTGTTCTGGTCCAGGGTGTTGCCCGGGGCCAGGGTGTCGTCCGGGTTCGTGGTCCTGCCCTGGTCCATGGTCGTGCCCTGGCCCGTGGTCGCGTTCTCGTCGGTCGTGTCCCGGTTCCAGGTCTTGTCCTGGTCACCCGGCTTGTACGGGTTCCGGGTCTTGTCCTGGGTCCGGGTCTTGTCCTGGTCACCCGGCTTGTAGGGGTTCCAGGTCTTGTCCTGGTTCCGGGTCCTGTCCTGGTCCCCGGTCTTGTACGGGTTCCAGGGCTTGTCCGTGTCCGACTTCCAGGGCTTGCAGACCTTGTACCCCTTCACCCACACCCACTTCCAGTGGCCCGGGACGTGGATCCAGATCCACTTGCCCCTGTGGTGGACCGTCACCCACACCCAGTGACCGGGGTGCCACCTGCCGTGGTGGTCACGGTAGCCGGGCTTCCATTGCTTCTCGTGGGACCACCAGCCGTGCTTCCAGACCTTCTTCCAGTGGCCCGTGACCCACCTCTTCTCCCAGTGGCCCTTCTTCCACGTGCAGTGCATCGGGTCGTCGGTCGCACGCGTCGCCCCGGACAGAGCCGCAGCCGTGGCCGCGGCGTCCGCGGCGTGGGCCGCGCCGATGCCGCTCACCGTGCCGCCTCCTGCGAGCAGGCCCGCGGCCGCGGCACTCACCGTCAGCCGGCGGGCTCGGACGGACATCACCATGACCGGCACCTCCTCATCCCTCGGAACGGCTTCGGGCGCCGTCCGTGCGGCAGGGGGGAAGCGGCCGCTCGGGGCGCCACTAGTGATTCGTAGCCGAGGGGTGGTGCGGACGGCCCGGCCTGCGGGCCGGTGGAACGAGGGCATGGCTGGCGATCACGGCCGCCTGGACCCGGCGGTCGACGCCGAGCTTGACGAACAGGCGCGAGACGATGTTCTTCACGGTCTTCTCGGCGAGGTAGAGCCGCGTGCCGATCTCCCGGTTCGTCAGCCCCTCGCTGACCAGGACGAGGATCTCCTTCTCCCGCTCCGTGAAGCCCGGCAGGCCCGGCGCGCGCTCCTCCTGCGGGACCTCCCCCCGCATCCGCGCCATCACCCGGGCCGTGGCGCCCGGGTCCAGCATCGACTGCCCCGAGGCGACCGTGCGGACCGCCGTGACCAGGTCGGTTCCGCTGATCTGCTTGAGGACGTAGCCGGAGGCGCCGGCCATGATGGCGTCGAGCAGCGCCTCCTCGTCGTCGAAGGAGGTGAGCATCAGGCAGGCGAGCCCGGGCATCCGGGAGCGCAGCTCGCGGCAGACCGAGACCCCGTCGCCGTCCTGGAGGCGTACGTCCAGCACGGCCACCCGCGGCCGCAGCGCCGGTATCCGGGCCAGCGCCTGCTCCGCGGTGGAGGCCTCGCCGACCACGCGGATGCCGGGTTCCGCCTCCAGCAGGTCGTGCACGCCCCGGCGGACGACCTCGTGGTCGTCCAGGAGGAAGACGCTGATGGGCTCCTCCGCCGGGATGGGGCCGCCGGCGCCGCTGTCGGTCATCTCGTACTCCTGGTTCGGGCGGGCGCACCGGGCGCGCACCCGCTCCCGCATCCTGCCCGCCCGGCGGGAGCGGCGGAAGGGCCGATCGGCCCTGTCGCCGCTCCCGCCGGGCGCGGCGGAAGGCGCGAACTCGGGACCTTCGGCCCCCGGTACGGGGCGTGCGGACCTGTCGCCGCGGCCCGCGTACGTGGTGGGGTGGCCGGGTAGGCGAGCGTGACGAGCGAGGCGAGTGAGGAAAGAGGACGCAATGGGCAGGACGATGATCGCGCTCCGGACGGTCGTACGGGAGGAATGGGGCGCGGGCGTTGCGGTGGTGGGCGAACTGGACGTGCACACGGCTGCGGCCGTCGAGCCGAGACTCGCCCGGGTCGCCGACGGCGGCGGCGACGTGGTCCTCGACCTGTCCGGGCTGGCCTTCTGCGACAGCTCCGGCATCGACATGCTGCTGCGCCTGAACCGGCGCTGCGCGCGCGCCGGCGCGCAGCTCGTGCTCCAGGACGTGCCGCCGCTGCTGGCCAAGTCGCTGCGGGTGCTGGGCGCGGACCGGGTGCTGCACTGCGACCGGTCGTGAGCCCGGTGCGCAGGGTGGAGCGCGCGACGGGCGCGACCGGCGCGTCGGGTGCCCCGGGCGCCACGGGCGCACGCCTCATGCGCCCGCTGGAGCGCGAGGAGGCCCTGCGGCTGCTCGGGACGGTGCCGCTGGGCCGGGTCGTGTTCACCCGGCACGCGCTGCCCGCCGTACGCCCCGTCAACCATCTGCTGGACGGCGGTGACATCGTCCTGCGCGTGCACGACGGCGGGGCGCTGGCGGCGCTGGCCGCCCCGTCCGAGGCGTCCGGCACCGTCGTCGCCTACGAGACCGACGACATCGATCCGCGGACCCGGCTCGGGTGGAGCGTGGTCGTCACCGGGTTCGCCGTTCCGGTGACCGACCCGGTGCTCGCGGCCCGGTACGCGGACCGGCTGCGGCCCTGGGTGCAGCGGCCGGAGCCCACCCGTGTCGTACGGATCCGGCCGGACCTGGTCACCGGCTTCCGGCTGGAGCGCGGCCCGGCCGCGGCTGCCCGGGCCGGCTGATCAGCGGCGCGGGGCCGGGGCCGGGCGGGAGGCCTGCGCATCCGCACCCGGCCGCGGGGAGGGGCCGGGTTCGGGGCGGGCGTCCGGGCGGGTGTCCGGCCGCGGGGTGCGCTCCGGGCGGTCCGGGTGCAGCGGGGCCCGCCAGACGATCCGGCTGCCGCCCTCGGCGGGGGGCTCGGTGAGGAAGCTGCCGCCGACGCGGCGGGCGCGCTCGTCGAGGTTGGCCAGGCCGCTGCGCCGGCCCCCGGCCGGGATGCCGACCCCGTTGTCCGACACGGTGAGGACGACCTCGCCCGCGGCGGCCTTCAGCGAGACCCCGACCCGGGTGGCGTGCGCGTGCCGGGCGGCGTTGCTGAGCAACTCGCCGAGCACCGCCACGACGTGGTCGGCCACGTCCGCCGGCACATCGGTGTCCAGCAGGCCTTCCATGGTCAGCCGCGGCGGATGCCCGAGCAGGGCGGCGGCCTCGCCGACCGCGCGCGCGGTCCGGGCGCGCAGCCCCGTACCGGCCTCCCGGTCCTTGGTGCGCAGCCCGAAGATGGTCGACCGGATGATCTTGATGGTTTCGTCGAGGTCGTCGACGGCCCGGCCGATCCGCTGCCCCGCACCCTCGTGCTCCACCAGCCGGGCGGCGCTCTGCAGGGTCATTCCGGTCGCGAACAGCCGTTGGATCGCCAGGTCGTGGAGGTCGCGGGCGATCCGGTCGCGCTCCTCCAGCAGGGCGATCTGCTCCGCGTCCCGCCGCCGGTCCGCCAACTCCAGGGCGAGGGCCGCCTGTCCGGCGAACGCCAGCAGCGGTTCGAGCTCGCCCTCGCTGAAGACGGGATCGCCGGCGGCCCGGGCCAGCAGGAGCACGCCGCGGGCCTCCGCGCCGCCGCCCGTGCCCAGGGGCACCGCCACCGCGGGCCCGCCGGCGTCCGGCAGCGGTGCGCCGGCCGGGAACCGCCGGTCCGTGGCCGCACGCGAACTCGCCACGGGCGCGCCCTCGGTGTGCGCGGCGCCCACCATGCTGCCCTCGATGGGCAGGACCAGCCCCTGCCGGGCGGCGGCGCCCGCGCCCGTGGCCACCTCGACCAGCAGCCCGTCGGCGCCGGGGAGCGCCGTGGCGATCTCCGCCGCCCGCGCACCGGTGATGTCCCGGGCCCGGTGCGCGATCAGCTGGAGCACCTCGGTGCGCGAACTCCCGGACAGCAGGCTGCGGGTGACCTCCGCATTGGCCCGCAGCCAGTGCTGCTGGCGCTGGGAGCCCTCGTACAGGCGGGCGTTGTCGATGGCCACTCCGGCGGCCACCGAGAGCGTCGTGATGACGGACTCGTCCTCGGTGTCGAAGTCCCGTCCGCCCCGCTTGTCGGTGAGGTAGAGGTTGCCGAACACCTCCTCCCGCACGCGTATGGGCACGCCGAGGAAGGTCCGCATCGGCGGGTGGTGGGCGGGGAAGCCGTGCGAGGAGGGGTGGGCCCCCAGGTCGGCCAGGCGCAGTGGCTCCGGGTTGCGGATCACCTCGCCGAGCAAGCCGTGGCCCGAAGGCAGCGAGCCGATCCGGGCGATCTCCTCGTCGGCGAGGCCCACGGTCAGGAACTGCGAGAGGGTCCTGCCGTCCGGGCCGATGACGCCCAGGGCCGCGTACTCGGCGTCGACGAGCAGGGCGCCGGCCTCGACGATGCGGCGCAGCACCTGGGAGAGTTCCAGCTCGCGGCCCACGGACACCACGGCCTCCAGGAGGCTGTGGACCCGGTCGCGGGTGCCGCGGGCGGCGTCGATCCGCGCCTGGAGCTCGTCGAGTAACTCGTCCAGACGCATCCTCGGCATCCGGGACAACGCATCCCCCACCATCAACCCGCTCTCCTTGCCCTCGAACGGTGGAAAAGACTATCGGCAGCGAGAAGATGCGGAAGGCGGAACTCCTCCGGCCCTGGCGGGCAGCGCCCGGGAGTGCTTCCATGAAAGTGCGGAAGGAGCCCATTTCGAGGATGCGGAGAAGCGGCCCTCGTGCCGTGCACCGCACAATCGGGTTCCGCGAGAAGCGGGCGGGCTCCTCCCGCCCTCTCTTGCGCACCCTCCCGCCCTCGCCTGAGCGCCCCGCCCTCTCCCGCGCCCCCGCCCCGCTCCCCGGGCGCCCCGTGGCGCCCGGCGCCCCCTCGGTGGCACGCTCGATCCGGACCACCCGTACCACCCGCACCCGGGGCACCGGGCACGGCGCGGCCATGAGGGAGGCAGGGGATGAGCGGAGCCGACCCGGGGCTCTACGGGCCCGCGTCCGTCACCTGGCAGTGCCACGGCGACCCAGTGATGTGGATCGCCGGGGTGCGCGCGCTCTACCTCCAGGCCCTGCACCCCCGGGCCGTCCGCGCCGTCCTGGAGAACTCGGACTTCCGCAGGGACGCCTGGGGCCGGCTGCTGCGCACCGCCGACTTCGTCGGCACCGTCACCTACGGCACCACCGACGCCGCGGAACGCGCCGGCGCCCGCGTCCGCAGCATCCACCGGTCCCTGTCCGCCACCGACCCCGCCACCGGCGAGCGGTTCCCCGTCGACGACCCCGAGCTCCTGCTGTGGGTGCACTGCGCCCAGATCGACAGTTTCCTGCACATACTGCGCCGCTCCGGCGTCCCCCTCACCCCCGCCCAGGCCGACCGGTACGTCGACGAGAACCGCGTGAACGCCCGCCTCGTCGGCCTCGACCCGGCCGGCGTCCCCGCCGGCACCGCCGCCCTCGCCGCCTACTTCGACGCGGTCAGGCCCGGGCTCGCAGCCGGCCCCGATGCCCGCGCCGTGGACGAGTTCCTGCGCCGCCCGCCCGTTCCGCCGCTCCTCGTACCTGGCCGAAATGTGCTGTGGCGGCCGGTTGCCGCGCTCGCCTACGGATCCCTGCCCGCGTACGCGCACCAGCTGTACGGCAGGCCCGCACCGCCCCCGCGCACCGTCACCCGCCACCTGCGCCTCACCGGTACCCTGCTGCGCAGCATTCCCGCAGGTCTGCGCTGGCAGCTGCCGCCAGGTCACATCTTGAAAGCGATACAGCGCATGGGCCCCGGGAGCCGCCCCTCCGCGTACACACTGCGTACATCAGCGGCCATACTGGTCCGGCCGGGGAGGGCATAGGACGTAGCACGACAACGGGGGCGACTTCAAGACATGGCGGAGTCCAGACTGATCCAGGGCCGGTACCGGTCGCTCGATCTGATCGGGCGCGGCGGCATGGGCGAGGTGTGGCGCGCCCGGGACGAATCCCTCGGCCGGCACGTCGCCGTCAAATGCCTCAAACCGCTCGGATCCGAGCAGGACAACCACTTCACCCAGGTCCTGCGCGAGCGCTTCCGCCGCGAGGCCCGCGTCGCCGCCTCCCTCCAGCACCGCGGGGTCACCGTCGTCCACGACTTCGGCGACGACAGCGCCTCCGGCGGCCCCCTGTACCTGGTGATGGAGCTCCTCGACGGCCGCAACCTCAGCCAGCTGATGGAGCAGAACCAGCCGCGCCCTCTCCCCGTCGACGTGGTCGTGGACATCGCCGAGCAGCTCGCCGCCGCCCTCGGCTACACCCACGACCAGGGCGTCGTCCACCGCGACCTCAAGCCCGCCAACATCATGCGCCTCACCGACGGCACGGTGAAGATATGCGACTTCGGCATCGCCCGCCTCGCCCATGACATCGGCTTCACCGCCAAGCTCACCGGCGGCGGCATGGCCATGGGCACCCCGCACTACATGTCGCCCGAGCAGATCGCCGGCGGCGAGCTCGACCACCGCAGCGACCTGTACTCCCTCGGCTGCGTCCTGTACGAGATCGCCACCGGCGCCCCGCCCTTCGACCTCGGCGACTCCTGGTCGGTGCTGGTCGGGCACCGCGACAACACGCCCGTGCCGCCGCGACGGCACCGCCCCGAGCTGCCCGAGTACATCGAGCAGGTGATCCTCGACCTGCTGGCCAAGCGCCCCGAAGACCGCCCGGGCGACGCCCGCGACCTGCACCGCCGGCTCGTCGAGGCCCGCCTCGGCGCCGGCCACACCGCGGCGGCCGGCGTCCCGGCCCCGCTGCCCGGCTGGGCCCACGGCATGACCGCAGGCCGCAAGGCGGGCATCGAGGCCCGCCCCGCGAGCGGCGAATGGGCCGTGCTCACCGGCTCCTGGACGAGCGGCGGGCAGCGGATCCTGCGGCCCGCCGCGTCGGAGGACCCGCGGACCGCACCGTACGGGGTGCCGTGCCCCCCGGGCTTCCACGGCTCCGCACCCGGCACCGTCACAGCCACCGGTATGGGCACGGGCATCGGCATCGGCACGGGGCTCGACGCGCTCGGCGCCGCCCGCTTCGACTCCGACACCGGCTCCGCCGCCGCGCTCGCCGCCGGCCACGCACGGGCCTTCGCGCTCAGCCGGTCCGGGCGTCCCGAGGAGGCGCTGGCCACGTACGAGGCCGTCGCCCACGGACGCACCCGGCTCCTCGGCGCCGACCACCCCGACACCCTCGCCGCGCGCCAGGAGGCGGCGTACGAACTGGGCCGGCTCGGCCGCCACCAGGAGGCCTACGACGTGTACCGCGCGGTGCTCGTCGGCCGCGAGCGCAGCATGGGCCCGCTCCACCGCGACACCCTGCACTGCCGCCACAACCTGGCCTGCGCCCTCGGGGCGCTGGGCCGGCACGCCGAGGCCCACCACGCCGCCGCCGAGACCGCCGCGGACCGGGCGGTCGTCCTGGGCCCCGAGCACCCGGACACGCTGCTGACCCGGTACGAGGCGGCGTACGCGCTGGGCCGCCTCGAACGCTGGGAGGAGGCCCTCGACGGCTTCCGCGAGGTCGCCGCCGTACGGGAACGAGTCCTCGGCCGCGACCATCCCGACACCCTCGCCGCCCGGTACGAGGTCGGCATCGCGCTCGGCCGCAGCGGCCGCGCCGCCCAGGCCCTGGACCTGTTCCGGGGCCTGGTCCGCGACCGCACCCGGGCGTACGGGGCCGCCGACCCGGAGACGCTGCGCGCCCGGCACGTCCTCGGCGTCAACCTCGGCCGCCTCGACCGCTGGGAGGAGGCCGTCGCCGAGGCCCGGCAGGTCGCCGCGGCCCGCGCGGCGGCCCTCGGCGCCGAGCACCCCGACACCCTGGTCAGCCGCCGCGAACTCGCCGTCGGGCTCGGCCGGCTGGGCCGCTGGGACGAGGCCCTGCCCGTCTACCGGGAGCTCGCCGGCATCCGCGAGCGCTCCCTCGGCGACGACCATCCGGACACGGTCGCGGCCCACGCCGACGAGGCGCACTGTCTGGAGCGGCTCGGCCAGGTGTGCTACCAAGAGCCATGACCAGCTTCGGGCGGGACGCGCAGGGCGACACGCAGCGGGACGGGCAGGCGGACGAGCAACCGGAAGGGCAACCGGGCGGGCAGCGGAAAACGGACCGGCTTCCGCACCGCGACGTCTACGACGCGGTGATCGTGGGCGGCGGGCACAACGGCCTGGTCGCCGCCGCGTACCTGGCCCGGGCGGGCCGCTCGGTCCTGCTCCTGGAACGCCTCGCCACCACCGGCGGGGCCGCCGTCTCCACCAGCCCCTTCGCGGGCCTCGACGCCCGGCTGTCGCGCTACTCGTACCTCGTCTCCCTCCTCCCCGCGAAGATCGTGCGCGACCTGGGCCTGCGCTTCGCCGTCCGCAAGCGCGCCGTCTCCTCGTACACGCCCGTCGAGCGCGGCGGCCGCCCCGGCGGGCTGCTCGTCGGCGGCGACGAGGCCCGGACCCGGGAGTCCTTCGCGCGGCTGACCGGCTCGCAGCGCGAGTACGACAGCTGGCAGGCCTTCTACGGGACGACCGGGCGGGTCGCCGGCAAGGTCTTCCCCACCCTCACCGAGCCGCTGCCGACGCGGGCGGAACTGCGCTCCCGCATCGACGACGAGGCGGCGTGGCGGATGCTGTTCGAGGAGCCCATCGGGCGGGCGATCGAGGAGCACTTCGACGACGACCTGGTGCGGGGCGTGGTCCTCACCGACGCCCTGATCGGCACGTTCGCCGACGCGCACGATCCGTCGCTGGTGCAGAACCGCTGCTTCCTCTACCACGTCATCGGCGGCGGCACGGGCGACTGGGACGTCCCGGTCGGCGGCATGGGAGCGCTCACGGGCGCGCTGGCGGAGGCGGCGCGGTCGGCCGGGGCGCAGATCGCCACGGGGCACGAGGTGCTGCGGATCGACACCGACGGCAGCGGCGCACCCGCCGAGGTGGCCTTCCGTACCGCGACCGGCGAGGGGCGGGTCGTCGGCCGGACCGTGCTCGTCGCAGCCTCCCCGCGGGCGCTGGCCGAACTGCTCGGCCAGGAGCCGCCGCTGCCCGCCCCCGAGGGGGCCCAGCTCAAGGTCAACATGCTGCTGCGGCGGCTGCCCCGGCTGCGGGACACCTCGGTGGACCCGCGCGAGGCGTTCGGCGGCACCTTCCACATCGCCGAGGGGTACGCGCAGCTCGCGCGGGCCCACGCCGAGGCCGCCGCCGGCGAGCTGCCCTCCGTACCGCCCTCGGAGATCTACTGCCACTCGCTGACCGACCCCTCGATCCTCGGGCCGGAGCTGGTCGAACAGGGCTACCAGACGCTCACCCTGTTCGGACTGCACACCCCGGCGCGGCTGTTCGAGAAGGACAACCAGGGCACGCGCGAGGTGCTGCTGACCGCCACCCTCGCCCAGCTCGACGCCCACCTCGCCGAACCCCTCACCGACTGCCTGGCCTTCGACGCGGACGGGCGGCCCTGCATCGAGGCCAAGACCCCGCTGGACCTGGAACGCGAACTGCGCCTGCCAGGCGGGCACATCTTCCACCGGGACCTGTCCTGGCCGTACGCGGACGGGGGCACGGGCGGGGACGGGGCCACGCGCCGAGACGGGGCCACGGGCGGGGACGGCGTTCCGGGCCGGTGGGGCGTGGAGACCCCGTACCCCAACATCCTGCTGTGCGGGGCGGGCGCCGTGCGCGGTGGCGGCGTCAGCGGGGTCCCCGGGCACAACGCGGCGATGGCGGCGCTGGGCCGCTGAGGGCCCGGCGACGCCACGCCACCGCCGTCCGCTATCCGACCGGTTCGCCGACGGGCTCGATCACCACGAGCGGGATCTCGCGGTCCGTCTTGGCCTGGTACTCGTCGTACGCGGGCCAGTGCTCCACCATGACGGGCCAGTACGCGGCGCGTTCCTCGGCCGTCGCCGTACGGGCTGTCGCCTGCATGATGCGCGGGCCGACCTGGATGCGCACCTCCGGATGCGCCGTCAGGTTGCGGTACCACAGCGGGTGTTCGGGAGAGCCGCCCTTGGAGGCCACCAGCAGGTAGTGCCCGTCGGCCTCGCCGTAGAACAGCGGGGTCCGCACGGGGCTGCCGGAGACCCGGCCGAGGGTGGTGAGCAGCAGGACCTGGGCGCCTTGCCAGGTGAGACCCTCGGTGCCGCCCGAGTCGACGTACTGCCGGAGGTGGTCGAGCTGCCAGCCCGGCCTGGGGTCCTTCGGGTTGTCCCAGTCGATGTCCGAGGTGTCGGCGTTGTGGGCGGTGCTCATGTGGGCCTCCCTGCGCTGGGGGTCGGTCGACGGTGGGTGAACCGGATGCCGATGGGCGTCAACCCCGGCGTGGGGCGATTTATGCCGGGACCGGTTCCTCCGGAAGGGTGAACCCGTCGAACAGGTCGTCCAGTGCCCGGTACGCGGCGCGCGCCGGGGTGGCCCGGATCGCGAGGTCGCGCACGGCCACCGCGAGGGGGTGGGTGAGTGCGGCCACCCGGCCGGCGCGGTGCGCCCGGACCCGGATGGCGTCCGTACGGGCACAGCGGGCGGCGCTGTAGGCGGCCAGGGCGGCGGGTACGTCGGCGCCGTCCAGCAGGTGTGCGAGGACGACGGCGTCCTCGACGGCCTGGCAGCCGCCCTGCCCGAGGTTGGGGGTCATGGCGTGGGCGGCGTCGCCGATCCAGACGAGCCGGCCGCTGTGGTGCCGGGGGAGCGGGGCGGCCAGGTCGAACAGGTCGTGCTGGAGGACCGCCGCGGGGTCGATCCGCTCGACGAGGGCGGGGACGGGGGCGTGCCAGGTGCCGTAGCGGCGCAGCAGTTCGGCGCGTACGTCGGCGGGACGGTGGCCTTGCGGGACGACGGCGGTGGCGTACACGTACACGCTGCCGTCGCCGAGCGGGACGATGCCGAAGCGCTCGCCGCGACCCCAGGTCTCGGCGGCCTCCGGCGCCCCGGGCAGGGCTCCGGCGAGGGCCTCGGCCGGCAGCACCGTGCGCCAGGCGGTCTCCCCGCTGTACCGCAGGCCGGGGTGGCCGGGGAAGTGGCTGCGGCGGGTCGGGCTGTTGATGCCGTCGGCGGCCACCACCACGTCGGCGGTGAGACCGCCGCCGGCGGTGCGGACCACGGGGGCGCTGTCGGGGCTGTCGACGGCGGTGACCGCGGCCCCGTACCGGATCGTGCCCGCAGGGAGCTCCGCGGCCAGCCCGGCGGCGAGGGCGGCGCGGTGCACGGCGAGCGGGAGCCGGCCGTAGCGGGCGGCCATCACGGCGGTGTCGGCGCGGTTCAGCCAGCGGCCGCCGGGCCGGCGCAGCCCCATGGCGGCGGGGACGGCCCGGCCCGCGACGCGCCCGGGGTCGAAGCCGATCGCGTCGAAGGCGCGCAGGGCGTTGGGGGCCAGCACGATGCCCGCGCCGGCGGCGGACGGCCCCGGGGCCCGCTCGCACACGGTGACCCGCCAGCCGCGGCGGTGCAGGGCCACCGCCGCGGTGAGCCCGCCGATTCCCGCACCCGCCACGACCGCATGACGCTGGGACATGACCATCTCCGTTCGCTCGCGCACCACTGGCTTGACCCCCGCCGCGCCTCTACATCCGTAGAGGCGACATGCCTTCACTCTACAGCTGTAGAGTGAAGGCATGTCCACCCCTGGAGCCGGCCGCCCCGGCGAAGACGAGGAACCCCGAACCGCACGCGGCGAACGCACCGACCGCAGGACGTTGATCGCCGACACGGCGATCGACCTGGTCGCCACCGCCGGATTGCGCGGGCTCACCCACCGGGCCGTCGACGGCGCGGCGCAACTCCCGGCCGGCAGCACCTCGTACTACTTCCGCACGAGGACAGCCCTGATCGGGGCCTGCTACCAGCGGCTCGCCGAACTGGACCTGGCGGACTACGAGGGCGACGACCGCCCGGCGGCGGGCGACCGGGACGCGGTCGCGGCCGCCCTCGCGGCCCTGCTGCACCGGTGGCTGACCAGCGGGCGGGCCCGGCAGCTCGCCCGCTTCGAGCTCAGCATGGAGGCGGCGCGCAACCCGGACCTGGAGCCGGAGTTCCACCGTGCGGGCCAGGCCGCCCGGGTCCGGGCCGCCGGCATCCTCGCCGCGCTGGGCGCGCAGCGGCCCCGGGAGGCCGCCGAGCTGCTCGTCGCCTGGACCGACGGCCTGCTCTACGACCGGCTGGTCGGCGCCCTCGCCCGCTCCCGCCAGGCCCCGGACCGCGCCGAACTGGCCGCCGCCGCACGCCGGATGCTGGACGCGGCCCTGGCCCCGGCCGAGCCCCCTGGTGCCGAGGCGACCGCCCCGGCCGGCCCCGGGGACCCGGGCCCCGCGCCCGTGGCCGCCGACCTCGTGGCCGCCGAGCTCCAGTGCGTGGTGCTGGACTGCCCCGATCCGCTGCTCCTCGCCGCGTTCTACCGGTCGGTGGCGGGCGGCACCGTCAACCTGCCGGACCCGCGGTGGTCCGTCGACGAGGAGTGGGCGACGCTGCACACCCCGTCCGGCCTCGTGCTGGCCTTCCAACGGGTCGCGGACCACCGGCCGCCGCACTGGCCGGACCCCGACCGCCCGCAGCAGTTCCACCTCGACTTCGGCGTCCCGGACCTGGACCGGGCCCAGGAGCTGGCACTGGCCGGCGGCGCCACGCTCCTCGACGGCCGCCCCGACACCGGCGGCTGGCGGATCTACGCGGATCCGGCGGGCCACCCGTTCTGCCTGGTCCGCCACTGAGCCTTTTCAGCGTTGAAGCTCGAGGGTGAGGACGGCCTTGGCTGCTGACGTTAGCCAGTTCGGGCTGCAGCGGGCGTGGTGGAAGATTCGCCAGCGCCACGGCGACCGTGCCGCCGGCGCCGGTGTATGCCATGTCGGCCAGTGCCGGGATTCAGAGCCGGACGCAGGTCTTCACGATGCGGTGGGTGCGCACGGCGGTCAGGTCGTGGGTGCGGGCTGGCAGGGCGCGGGATATCCACAGGAGTTTGCCTTGCGGGGCTGTGATGACCTGGAGGTTCACACCGAGGCGCCGGTGCTTTCCGGAGTGGTCTGCGCGGCCGTCGCCGACCCGGTCGCACTCGGCGAGGGTGCCGTCGACCAGGACGTACTCCGGGTCGGCCTCTCGCAGGGCCCGGGTCAGGCCGGGTGCCTTCCGGGCGAGGAGGTCGGTGACCTGGTGGACGCAGGCGTGGGCGGTGCCGACGCTGATCCGGAAGCCGGCTGCGATCTGGGCGAGGGTGTCGTGCTTGCGCAGGTACACCTAGCGCGACCAGGGCGCGTTGGGAGGGCCGGAGTTTGCAGCGGCGGTCACCTTCTCGGGTGACGATGAGCATGGTGACCCACTCGACGAGCGCGTGCGGCAGGTCCAGTGCGGCAGGATAGGGGACCAACAAGGCTCCCCGGCTGGTCGCTTGAGACGGGAGACATCTCGCTCAACCACCCGGACGCCTCATTCGTTCTGCTCTCATCCCGACTGCCCGCGCCTAGTGATCGACTGGTCCACACTCCACGACGCCTACGGCCCGACACACGCGATACCCGGGCTGCCGGACCGAGCCATCGGTCGTGACCAGGAGGCCATCGACTGGCTTTGGGGGCGCTTGTGCCACCAGGGGACGATCACCCCGGCGAGCATCGCCGCACTGCCGCGGCTCGCGGACATCGCGAAGACCGAGGACGCCGGGGACTGGGCGCTCGATCTGGCCGGAGCCATAGCGGGTGGCCTCCTTCAACCTCATGGCGCCGACGAAGAAGTCGCCCGTTGTGCGGTGGCCTTGGCCGAGCTTCGCGCCATGGCCGCCGCCCGGCTGCGGTCTGGCCTGGACGGGAAGATCTACCTGAGCTGGCTGCGGGCCATGCTCGCGTTCGACGGTCAGACCTTGTGGTTCGAGGCCCTGGACGACTTCACCGATCCCTTCGTCACTGTCGCGTGTCCGCACTGCGACGCACCGGTGACGATCGCGGTCGGCGACTACGGCTGCTACTCCTCGATCCGGGACTGGAATCTGGGGGATGTCCACCAGGTTCCCCTCCGGCCAGCCGTCCCGCACGAGCTGACCGGCACCGGGAGGATGTTGCACGAGTCGGCCGTACGGGATGGCCAGCAACGGCTCGCCTGGGGCCTGACGCACCTGTTCGGCCGGGCGGAATGCCCAGGAGGCGGGAGTGTCTTCGGCATCGCAGACGAGTACGAGGCCGCCAAAGCACCCGCCCCATGGGACTTCGCCCGAGGCCACACCAAGGACGCTCTCCGATGACCACCGGCAGGGCCCTCGAAATCGAACAGTGAGCTCGTGCCCGCTGTCCCGACTTGACGGCTTGGCGCCGTGAGGTGTCTGGATAGCCCCGTTTATCGGGCTGAGCCCGCGCGTCTTCGGCAAGTTGGTGACCGCGCTTCGCCGCGAGGGCGTACTCGCGCACGAACCTGACGATGCGCCAACTCGCCCCTTGTTTGGCATCTCGAAGTCGGCGGCCGACCGCATCATCGACCAGCTCGGCCCGCTCATCGCGTTCCAGCCTCGGCGCCGGTTCGCCAAGGACACCGTGCTGGTAGTCGACGGCACCCTGGTGCCTACCCGGGACCACAGCATTGCTGAACAGTCAAAGAACCACCGGTACTCCACCGACCACCAGGTCGTCATTGACGCGGATACCCGCCTGGTCGTTGTGGTCGGTGAGCCTTTGCCCGGCAATCGCAACGACTGCCGGGCATGGGAGGAGTCCGGCGCGAAGGCCGCCGTGGGCAGGACCCTCACGGTGGCCGACGGCGGCTATCCGGGCACCGGCCTCCTCATGCCCCACCGCCGCACCCCGGGCGAAGAGTTGCCGGGCTGGAAGCGCGAGCACAATCGCTCGCACGAACAGGTCCGGGCCCGCGTCGAGCACGTCTTCGCCCGCATGAAGACCTGGAAGATCCTCCGCGACTGCCGTCTCAAGGGCGACGGGGTCCGACACGCCATGCTCGGCATCGCCCCACTGCACAACCTCGCTCTCACGGGATAGCTTCTGCCGCATACGAGACCTGAGAGGTCCTCGGGAGACGGCTCCCCCTCGCAGTCTCGGAGGAGAGTCAGGCGAGGCAGAACTCGTTGCCCTCGACGTCCTGCATCGTGATGCACGACTCGTTGACGCCATCGGCGCGCTGCGTCAGCACGTGTTTCGCGCCGAGCGCCATCAGCCGTGCGCATTCGGCCTCGAGTGTGGCCAGGCGCTCGTCACCCACGAGCCCTGTGCCGACCCGCACATCAAGATGCACCCGGTTCTTGACGACCTTGCCTTCGGGAACTCGCTGGAAGAGCACGCGCGGGCCCACACCCGAGGGATCAGCGCACGCGAAGTAGACCTCGTCCTCAGGCGGCAGCGAGTGGTGGTACTCCTCCCACGTGGCAAAGCCCTCCGGGACTGTCGGTACGACGTACCCCAGCACCTCGCACCAGAAGGCGGCGAGGCGCGCAGGTTCCGCGCAGTCGAAGGTCACTTGGAACTGCTTGATCGTTGACATCGGCGCACGATAACAGGGGCCCTGCTCATCTCCCCGGGCGGGTGGATCCACACGGACTTGAGGGTGGCGACGGCCTGTTCGGCGAGGGCCCGAATCTTGGCGTGGCAGCGGTTGACCGCCTGCTGGCCAATGGACAGGGTCTCCCATCGGCCCCGGTAAGGGACACGGACCGTGCCGCCGGCTCCGCGGTACGCCTTGTCGGCCCAGCACGGGACGCCGGCCTCGGCAAGAGCGTCGATAATGCCGTTCTCGCGAGCAGCGCGGACGTCGTGGACGGCTCCGGGAAGGGCGGGTGATGCCCACAACAGACGTCCGGAAGGTTCGGCGATGACCTGCACATTCACTCCGTGTTCCTTGTGCTTGCCGGAGCAGAAGGGTCGGTCGGCGGCGATCCGGTCGATCGGCAGGAGCGTGCCATCTTAGCAGGACGTACGCCTTGGTCGAAGCTGTCCGGGCGGCCTCGGCCAGGGTGGGGGCGAGCGAGGCCAGGAGGTCGACGGCTTCGGTGATGTAGCG